>JAYSCE010000633.1:0-2027 GCA_041915035.1 Xanthobacter sp. | reverse complement strand
CTCGGCACCCGCATGCGGCCACTCACCGACACCCGCCCCAAGCCGCTGGTGGAGGTGGAGGGGCGCGCGCTGGTGGACCATGTGCTGGATCGTGTCGCTGCCGCGGGCATTCCGCGCGCCATCGTGAATCTGCACCACCATGCGGATATGCTGGAGGCGCATCTCACGGCCCGAGCCGGCGCTCCGGAGATCATCCTCTCCGACGAGCGCGGCCTGCTGCTGGAGACTGGCGGCGGCGTGCGCAAGGCGCTGCCGCAGATCGGCACCACGCCCTTCCTCGTCATCAATTCCGATACCATCTGGATCGAGGGCGCGCGGGCGAACCTCATCCGGCTCATGGAGCAGTTCGACCCGGAGCGGATGGATGCGCTGCTGCTGCTCGCCTCCGCCGCCCATTCCATCGGCTATGACGGCATGGGCGATTTCCAGATGGACAAGCTCGGCCATCTGGAGCGCCGGGGCGAGCGTACCATTGCCCCCTTCGTCTATGCCGGCGCCGCCATCCTCAAGTCCGAACTGTTCGAGGGCACTCCGGAGGGCGCCTTCTCGCTCAACCGCGTGTTCGATCGCGCGGGGGCGGCGGGGCGGCTGTTCGGCTTGCGCCTCGACGGCATCTGGATGCACGTGGGCACGCCCGACGCCATCGCCTTGGCCGAGGAGGCCATCGAGCGGTCGAGCGATTGAGGTCTTTCCCAGCCCGCGCGGCGCTTGAGCGAAGGCCACGAGAAGCCCGCGCGGCGTTCGAGCGAAGAAGCCTTCGCGCCGAGACAGGAGTGAAGCCGTGCCGCGCGTGCTGACCATTCCGCCGTCCGCGCCCTTCCTGCCGGTGCTCGCGCGTGCCCTGCTGGACGGCGCGCTGGTGGAAGGCTTCGCGCCGCGTAACGATCCCCTCGCGCTCGCCGGCGCCACCGTCTTCCTGCCCACGCGCCGCGCCGGGCGGCTGTTCGCCGAGGCGCTGCTGGAGGCTTCTGGCGGAACGGCGCTGCTGCTGCCGCGCATCGTGCCTCTGGGTGACGTGGACGAGGACGCCCTCGCCTTCTCCGAGGATGCCCCGGTGCTCGCCGCGCCCCACGCCATCGCCCCGGTGCATCGCCGGCTGGTGCTGGCGCGGCTCGTGGCGCACTGGCGCGATAGCCTATCCAAGGCGGTGGAGCGCGAGGCGGTCGCCGCCGGCACCGCCTCCACCTTCGCGCTGGCCGATGCGTTGGGCGCCCTGTTCGACGATCTCACCACCGCCGGCCTCGGCGTTGAGCGGATGGACGGTCTCGTGCCCGACGAACTGGACCGCTATTTCAAGGTGGGGCTGGATTGTGTGCGCATCGCCCGGCGCGCCTTTTCAGCCTATCTCGCCGAGGAGGGGCTGGTGGAGCCCGCCGCCCGCCGCGATGCGCTGGTGGATGCGGAGGCGCGCCGCCTCACCGCCTTGGGCACGGCGGCCGGGCCGGTGATCGCCGCCGGCTCCACCGGCTCCATGCCGGCCACCGCGCGCCTGCTGAAGGCCATCGCCAGCCTGCCCCTTGGCGCCGTCGTGCTGCCGGGGCTGGACCTCGATCTCGATCCGCCGTCCTTCGACCGGCTTGCCGACCCCGTGCTGGGCGCGCCGGACCATCCGCAATACGGCCTCGCCCGGCTGCTTGGCACCCTCGGCGTGGAGCGGCGCGAGGTCATTCCGCTCGCGCCGCCGGCTTCCTTTGGCCGCGAGCGGCTGATGAGCGAGGCGCTGCGGCAGGCGGAAACGACCGATCTCTGGGCGACGCTGCCCGACCGCCTGCCGGTAGACGCTCTCGCCGCCGCCATGGCCGGCATCAGCGTCGTCGAGGCGGACGACCCCCGCTCTGAGGCGCTGGCCATCGCCCTCCTGCTGCGCGACAGCCTGGAGCGGCCGGGCGAGACGGCCGCCCTCGTCACCCCCGACCGCGATCTCGCGCGCCGGGTGGCGGCGGAGATGGCGCGCTTCGGTGTTGCGCTCGACGATTCCGCCGGCACGCCGCTGGCCGATGCCCCGGCCGGACGCCTCGCCGGGCTGC
>JAYSCE010000632.1:0-2031 GCA_041915035.1 Xanthobacter sp. | reverse complement strand
GCTACGTGCAGGAGCGCTACGGCCGCGCTCAGGTGGCGCAGATCATCACCTTCGGTACGCTGCAGGCGCGCGGCGTGCTGCGCGACGTGGGGCGCGTGCTGGAGATGCCCTATGGGCAGGTGGACAAGCTCTGCAAGCTCGTCCCGCAGAACCCGGCCAATCCCGTCACCCTGAAGCAGGCCATCGAGGACGAGCCGCGCCTCCAGGCGGCGCGCGATCAGGAAGAGGTGGTCAAACGCGCCTTCGACATCGCGGTGAAGCTGGAGGGGCTAAACCGCCACGCCTCCACCCACGCCGCCGGCATCGTGATCGGTGATCGTCAGCTCCATGAGCTGGTGCCGCTCTATCGCGATCCCAAGTCGGACATGCCGGTCACCCAGTACAACATGAAATGGGTGGAGCAGGCCGGCCTCGTGAAGTTCGACTTCCTCGGCCTCAAGACGCTCACCACCATCGAGAAGGCGGTCAAGCTGGTCCACCAGCGGGGCATCGATCTCGATATTTCCAAGATCCCGCTGGACGATGCCAAGACCTACCACATGCTCGGCAAGGGTGAGACGGTGGGCGTGTTCCAGGTGGAAAGCGCGGGCATGCGGCGCGCGCTGGTGGACATGAAGGCCGACCGCATCGAGGACATCGTGGCCCTCGTCGCGCTCTACCGGCCGGGTCCCATGGCCAACATCCCGGTCTATTGCGACTGCAAGCACGGGCGGGCGACGCCGGACTATCTCCACCCCATGCTGGAGCCGTACCTGAAGGAGACGTTCGGCGTCATCATCTATCAGGAACAGGTGATGCAGATCGCGCAGGCCATGGCTGGCTATTCACTGGGCGAAGCCGACCTCCTGCGCCGCGCCATGGGCAAGAAGATCCGCGCCGAGATGGAGAAGCAGCGCGAGCGCTTCGTCTCCGGCGCCGCCGGTCGGGGCATCGAGAAGGCGCAGGCGGACACCATCTTCGACCTGCTGGCGAAGTTCGCTGACTACGGCTTCAACAAGTCCCACGCGGCGGCCTATGCGCTGGTCGCCTACCAGACCGCATGGCTCAAGGCGAACTACCCCACCGAATTCCTCGCCGCCTCCATGACGCTGGATAAAGGCAATACGGACAAGCTCGCCGAATTCCGGCAGGAGGCGCAGCGTCTCGGCATCGAGGTGGTGCCGCCGAACATCAACCTGTCGGCCCGCGAGTTCGGTGTGAAGGACGGCAAGATCATCTACGCCATGGCCGCCATCAAGGGCGTGGGCGAGGCGGCGGTGGATGCGCTCGTGGCGGCGCGGGGCGACCGGTCGTTCCGCTCCTTCGGCGACTTCGCCGCGCGTCTGCCGGTCAAGCTCGTGAACAAGCGCACGCTGGAAAGCCTGATGGCCGCCGGCTGCTTCGACGTGCTGGAGAAGAACCGCGCCCGCGCCTTCGCCGCCATCGAGCCCATCGTGGCCGAGGCGCAGCGGGTGGAGGCCAACGCCCAGTCCGGCCAGAACGACATGTTCGGGTCCGGTCCGGCCGCGGCGGCGTCGCTGCCCATCCCGGACGCGGCACCGTGGCTGCCATCAGAGCGGCTGCAGCGGGAGTACGATTCCATCGGCTTCTTCCTCACCGGCCATCCGCTGGACGACTATGCCGAGGCGCTGAAGAAGATGCGGGTGCAATCCTTTGCCGACTTCTCCCGCGCGGTGCGCTCGGGCGCGGCAGCCGGTCGGCTCGCGGCGACGGTGGTCTCCAAGCAGGAGCGCCGCACCAAGTCCGGCACGCGCATGGGCATCGTTGGCCTGTCCGACCCCTCCGGCCATTATGAAGCGGTGATCTTCTCCGAAGGCCTCGCCCACTATCGCGACCTGCTGGAGCCCGGCACGCCGCTGCTCATGATGGTCGCCGCCGAGATGAACGGCGAAGATGTGCGGGTCCGTATCAACTCCTGCGAGAAACTCGATCCCGTTACCGCGAAGCACCAGAAGGGCCTGCGCATCTTCCTGCGATCACCCGAGCCCATCGAGGGCATCGCGCGGCGCCTGTCGGACGGGAAGCCGGGGG
>JAYSCE010000631.1:0-2035 GCA_041915035.1 Xanthobacter sp. | reverse complement strand
GGGTGGACGACGCCTTCTTCATCGTCGAGGCACGCCACGTGGTGGTGGCGCTGCCGCCGCGCCTCGTCGCCGAGACGGTGCGCTTCATTCCGGAACTCGACAGCGCGACCTTCGAGGCCATGGGTGCCGCGCCCACCTGGATGGCGCAGCAGGCCAAGGTGGTGATGGCCTATCCTTCCGCGTTCTGGCGGGTCGCCGGCCAGTCGGGCAACGCCTTCGTCACCCATGAGCAGGCGGTGGTCGGCGAGATCTTCGACGCCTGCGACGTGACTGGCGCCAAGGCGGCCCTCGGCGGCTTCCTGAGCTTTCCTCCAGATCTGCGCGAGGCCTTCGCCGATGGCCTGTCGCTGCTGATGGACAGCCAGATGATGCAGGTGTTCGGTTCGGCGGCCGAAGGCGGAGAGCAGCTTTATCAGGACTGGGCTGGCGAGGCCTTCACCTGTTCGGCCCGCGACAAGGCGGAGCCGCGGGGCGAGCATGTGGCCTTCTCCAATCCGCTCCTGCGGCGGCCCCTGTGGGACGGGCGGCTGCATCTCGGCAGCTCCGAGACGGCAACCCAGGGCGCCGGCTATCTCGAGGGCGCGCTGGAGGCGGCGCGGCGCATCGACCGTGCCCTGTCGCGCGAGCGGGCGGAGGAGGCGGGCATCGCCATTCCCGAGGGCCTGCCGGTGAATGCGGCAAGCCTCGCGCGGTTCGCCAACTGGGTGGCCGGCCAGAACGATGTGGCGTTCGAGGCCTATCGCATCCGCCTCAACCGTGCGCTCGCCAGCCAGGATCGCGAGCAGCTCACCCAGCGGGCGATGCTGGGGGCGATAGAGGACATTTATGAACGCGCGGCAGATCTCATCGAGACCCTGCCCTTCGACATGGCCGACGTGCCGGTGGAGAAAGGCCGCTCGGCCCTGATGAGCGACGTGCAGCTACCGTTCCGCGACTTCATCCAGACACTGCTGGACGACGTTGTCGCGTTCAATCGCACCTCTTGTGCGCTTTCCAACTTCCCCGGTGAGCATCACCTCTCGCGCGACTATGTGCAGACCATCCTGCGCGACGTCGCCGCCGCCTGGCGCGACTTCTGCCTCGCCGCCAACCGGCGCCTGCTGGCGAAGGCCGAGGCCGGCGCCCCCCTTCCCTCCGGCGCCGCCAGCGGCCCGGTCCTGACGCGTGCATCGTGAACGAGGATCAGATGGAACCGACCGTCATCGACAACGAGGCCCCCCAGGATGCCCTCCCGGACGAGGCGGCCGCCGTCGCCTACGTCATCTGCTCCATGAGCGACATCCCCAGCCAGCGGGCGCGGGGCTTCGAGCTGATGCAGGTGACCGAGGACGGCACCGAGCAGCCGTTCAAGATCGTGGTGGTGCGGTGGGGCCGGCAGGTGTTCGGCTATATCAACCGCTGCCCGCACGATCAGGTGCAGCTGGACTGGGAACGCAATCAGTTCCTCGATCCCAACGGCATCCGCCTGATGTGCGGCAAGCACGGCGCCCTGTTCGAGCTGGGCACCGGCGTGTGCCTGGAAGGCCCGTGCAAGGGCAAGAGCCTCATCCCTGTTGCCCTCACCGTGCTCGACAACGACATCTGCGTGACCGGCGTGACGCTGGCCGAGGAGATCGATGACGACGACGAGGAGGAGATCACCTCCTGCTCGGACGAGGGCGGGGGCGTCTGAGCGGCGCTGCCGGCCGTAATAAAAATGGCCGGGCTTGCCCGGCCATTTTCTTGTCTTGCGATGTGCCGCTGAAGACCATCCTGCGCGCCACCCGGCCTCGCCGGGCGGTGCGGGGACACGCTCGGGTCAGACCGGGCGGTTCTCGTTGCGGTTCTTCACCGGCTCCATGATGGAGACGCCCTTTTCGTAGGTGATGATCTCGTAATCCTCGTGCCACTGGGCGGCGGCATCGAGCACCACGTCGGTCTTGCCACCGGTGTCCATCTTCTTGATGTCGTTCTTGTCGATGGAGAGGAGGTCGGTCATCTCCTTCCACACGGTGCTCTCGTCGCAGGGCAGCACGTAGAACGTCTTGCCGTTGTG
>JAYSCE010000630.1:0-2048 GCA_041915035.1 Xanthobacter sp. | reverse complement strand
GGCCAGCCTCGACATCCCGCGCACCTACGACAACAGCCTCGTGGAACGTGCGCTGAAGAAATACGGCCCGGCTGCGAAGCACTGACGTGTCGCCGAGGGGCCGGGTGCCGGCCCCTCATTCCCGCGCCCCCAGTTCCCGCGCCCCTCAGGGAGACGTTTCATGACCTTCGGCCTTCAACCGGAAGCCGGCGCCCTCCGCATGCCCGCGCCCGTCGGTGACCGCTCCGCTCCTGTCGGCCCGCCGCCCGCGCTCCTGTTCGATCACGTCTCGGTCCGCTTCGGCGCCTATACGGCGGTGAACGACGCGAGCCTTGAGGTGGGGGATGGCGAGTTCGTTTCCATCGTCGGGCCCACCGGCTGCGGCAAGTCCACTTTGCTGAATGTGGCAGCCGGCCTGCTCGAGCCCTCCGAAGGTGACATCTGCGTCTATGGGCGGTCGCTGGAGGGCATCAACGCGGATGCCGGCTATCTCTTCCAGGCGGACGCGCTGATGCCGTGGCGCACCGCGCTGTCCAACGTCATCACCGGCCTCGAATACGCGGGGACGGAACGCAAGGCAGCTGAAAAGCTGGGCAATGAATGGCTCGCTCGCGTCGGGCTTTCCGGTCATGGCGAGCGCTTCCCGCACGAAATGTCCGGCGGCATGCGCAAGCGCGTCGCGCTGGCGCAGACGCTGATCCGCGATCCCAAGATCGTGCTGATGGATGAACCGTTCAGCGCCCTGGACGTGCAGACCCGCGTGTTGATGGAGAACGAGCTGCTCCAGCTCTGGACCACCTATCGCAAGTCGGTGCTGTTCATCACCCACGACCTCGAAGAGGCCATCTCCCTGTCGGACCGGGTCATCATCCTCTCCGCCGGTCCTTCCACGCACCCCATCGCCGAGTTCCGCATCGACCTGCCGCGGCCGCGCGACGTCGCGGAGATCCGCATGACGCCGCGCTTCGTCGAGCTCTACCACCAGATCTGGGACGCCATGAAGGAAGAGGTCCTGAAAGCCTATGAGCGAAATCAGCGCAAACTTGCGGACTGACGCCGTGATCGCAGATCCCAGCGCCACAGGCCGCACTGCTCCCGGCCGCCCCGCCGCCCGCCCGCAACGGCGGCCTCGCCGGCGACCGATGCCGGGCCCCATCGTGCTCACGGCGCTCCAGGCGGCGCTGTTCGCCGCCCTCATCATTGCCTGGTATGTGCTGGTGCGGGCCAAGGCCCTGCCGGTCTTCTTCTTCGGCGACCCAGTTCTGGTGTTCCAGCAGATCGTCAGCTGGTTCGTGACGGGCGAGATCTTCGTCCATCTCGCGACCACATTGATCGAGACGCTGCTCGCCTTCCTGCTCGGCGTGGCGTCGGGCATCGGCATCGGCCTGTGGCTCGGCCTCTCGCCGCTCACGGCAGCCCTGTTCGATCCCTATATCAAGGCCCTCAACGCCATGCCGCGGGTCATCCTCGGCCCGATCTTCATCGTCTGGTTTGGCCTTGGCATCGGTTCCAAGGTGGCGCTGGGCGTGACGCTGGTGTTCTTCGTGGTCTTCTTCAATGTCTTCCAGGGCGTGCGGGAAGTGAACCCGGTGATCCTTGCCAATTCGCGCATGCTGGGTGCGAACCGGCGCCAACTCCTCACCACGGTCTATATCCCCTCGGCGCTGAGCTGGGTGTTCTCCAGCCTGCACATGTCGGTGGGCATGGCCTTCGTCGGCGCGGTGGTGGGCGAATATCTCGGCTCGGCCCGCGGCGTTGGCTACCTGATCCTGCAGGCGGAGGCGACCTTCGACGTGAATGCCGTGTTCGCCGGCATCATCGTGCTGACTGTCTTCGCGCTGGTGCTCGACCTTGCCGTGACCCTCGTCGAGAAGCGCCTCATCGTCGGCAAGCCGAAATCCTGACCTGCACCCCTTCACGTCACGCCCATTCATCCAGGAACAGTCAGATGACCGAAACGACCGAAGCCGCCAGCCTGCTGCACAAGGGCATGGAGATCCGCAAGGCGGAGCTGGGCGCCGCCCACGTGGAGCTCTCTATGGCCAATGTGGACGAGTTCGCCCGCCCCC
>JAYSCE010000629.1:0-2050 GCA_041915035.1 Xanthobacter sp. | reverse complement strand
ACGGCCTCGGTGCTGATCGCCATCTCGCGCACCTTCGCGGTGGACATCACCTCCTTCGGCGCGGAAGATCTCGACCGGCTGGTGGCCGACCTGCGCGAGGCGACGGCCGATCCGCTGTTCAAGGACCTCGACCTCGGCCTGCAGGACATGAAGGCGGTGGCCAATCTCTCGCCCGCCTTTGCCCACGCCTTCCTGCGGATGCACGTCGCGCTCCGGCGCACGGCGGAATGGCGCGCCTCCCTCGACGATATGATCTCGGCCGGCGTCACGCCGGGTGCGGACGAGGCGAAGCTGATCCCCTATGAGGAGGTGCGCGACTTCTTCCATTACATCGACAATTACGTGGATGGCCTTGATCGCGCAGCGGAAAATGCCGCAACGTCACTCGGCGTCATGGAAGGCGGCGACCCCGGCGCGGCCATCGCCGCCCATCTCGCGCGGCGCCATCAGGTGCAGGTGGAGATCGGCCCGGCGGACCCCGACGCGCCCCTCTCCCGCTACGATCCGCGGGCGCGACGCCTCGTGCTCTCCGGTGTGCTGCCGGCGGCGACGCGGGCCTTCCGCATGGCCGTCACCATGGCCCAGCTGGAGCATGGCGCGCTGGTGGAGCACACCGTCTCCTCCGGCGCCTTCCGCAGTCAGACGGCGGCGGAGATCTGCCGGTTGGCGTTGCAGAACTATTTCGCAGGTGCGTTGATCCTGCCCTATCGCCGCTTCCTCGACCTCGCCCGCCGCCTGCGGCACGACCTCGACCGCATGGCGCTGGAGACCGGCGCGAGCCTGGAGCAGGTCTGCCACCGCCTCTCCACCCTCCAGCGGCCGGGGGCGAAGGGCGTGCCCTTCTATTTCGCCAAGGTGGACCGGGCCGGCAACATCACCAAGCGGCATTCGGCGACCCGCTTCCAGTTCGCCCGCCATGGCGGCGCCTGCGCGGCGTGGAACGTCCACGAGGCCTTCGAGGTGGCGGGTCGCACGCTGGTGCAGGTGGGCGAGATGCCGGATGGCGCGCGCTACATCTGCCTTGCCCGTGCGGTGTCGAGCCCGGCGCTGCGTCATGGCCAGCCGGCGCGGGCCTATGCCTTCGGGCTGGGCTGCGAGGTCTCGTTTGCCCACGACATCGTCTACGCGGACGGGCTGGATCTCAAAGCCGCGCCGGTGGCCAAGCTCGGCGTCTCCTGCCGCATCTGCCCGCGCCGGGATTGCGACCTCAGGGCCTTTCCGCCTCTCGATCGCGACATCCGCATCGACGAGAACGTGCGCGATATCGTTCCGTTCACCATCTCCTGACGCAATTCGGCCGTGCCTGCGCTTGCGAAACGCCTTGCCTGCGCACACGAAACGCCATGAGGGCCAGTTTAAAGTATGGTCCTCGGCTCGATGCGAGTCGCATGGGAGTGATCCATGAGGGTGCTGAAGCTGGCCGGCTGGGTTGCCGGTTTGGCCATGGCGGGGATGGTTTCGGCGCAGGCTGCGCCGGCCTTCTCCACGGCAAACGTCAACATCCGGACGGGGCCGGATACCGAATTCCCCAGCCTCGGCGTCATTCCCGACGGCTCGCCCATCGAGGTGGAGGGCTGTCTCCAGGACGAGTCCTGGTGCGACGTCATCTGGCAGGATTTCCGCGGCTGGGTGTACAGCGAGTACATCGGCTACGAGCAGCAGGGCCGCACCGCGGTGCTGCCGGACTGGGGTCTCGCCGCGGTGGGCGTGCCGGTGGTCGCCTTCGCGGCGTCGCAGTACTGGAACACCTATTACGTCAATCGCCCGATCTATGTGAACCAGCCCTGGTACGCCGATCGCTACCGCTGGGAGGTCTATAACCCGCGGCCGCGTCCCGGCTGGGGCCCGCCGCCTCCCGGCCCGCGTCCGCCCGGCTGGTGGCGCACCAATTACGTCCCGCCTCCGGGGATGCGCCCGCCGCCGGATGCCCCGCGTCCGCCGCCCAACTGGGGCCAGCCCGGCTATCCCGGCAGCCCCGGCTATCCGCCCGGCCGTCCCGGCTATCCCGGTGGTCCCGGTTATCCGGGTGGTCCGGGTGGTCCGGGTTATC
>JAYSCE010000628.1:0-2056 GCA_041915035.1 Xanthobacter sp. | reverse complement strand
AGAACCCGCTCTACATGGCGGAGGATGCCGGCGCGGCCGATCTCATCGCCGGCGGGCGGCTTCAGCTCGGCATCAGCCGTGGCTCGCCGGAGCAGGTGATCGATGGCTGGCGCTATTTCGGCTACGGGCCGCCGGAAGGCCAGACCGCCGCCGACATGGCCCGCCGCCACGCCGAGGTATTCCTTGAGGTGCTGAAGGGCGAGGGCTTCGCCCAGCCCAATCCGCGGCCCATGTTCCCCAACCCGCCCGGCATGCTGCGGCTCGAGCCCCATTCGGAGGGCCTGCGTGAGCGCATCTGGTGGGGCGCCAGCTCCAACGCAACGGCGGTTTGGGCCGCCAAGCTCGGGCTGAACCTGCAAAGCTCTACCCTGAAGGACGACGAGACGGGCGAGCCCTTCCATGTCCAGCAGGCCGCGCAGATCCGCGCCTACCGTGCCGCCTGGGCCGAGGCCGGCCACACCCGCACCCCGCGCGTCTCGGTGAGCAGGTCTATCTTCGCCCTCGTGGACGACCGCGACCGCGCCTATTTCGGCCGGGGCGGGAAGGAGGAGGATTCCATCGGGTTCATCGATGAGAAGACCCGCGCCATCTTCGGCCGCAGCTACGCCGCCGAGCCGGATGCCCTCATCAAGCAGCTCGCCGAGGACGAGGCCATCGCCGAGGCCGACACCCTGCTCCTCACCGTGCCGAACCAACTGGGCGTCGATTACAACGCTCACGTCATCGAGGCGATCCTGACCCATGTGGCCCCGGCCCTCGGCTGGCGCTGAGGCGGGCCGCGCTCCTGACCGGCGAGGCCATGGCCCCGCCGGCTACCAGCCGCCACAGAGGCGCATCCAGTGTCTGTGCTCGCGCGGGATGCGGCCGGCCTCGCAGGCCTGCCGGGCGGCGCCATCAAGCGCCATGAAGCACGACTTGCCCTCGCGCAGGTGCTGGCACCAGCCGCGATCCGCTGCGTCGTTGAACGACATGAAGCAGGATTTCCCTTCGACATAGGCCTGGCAAAATCCGCGGTCCGGGCCGTCGAAGGTCATGAAGCAGGACTTTTTCTTGGAGCAGATCTCCGGGACCGGCTGAGCCTGGGCAGAAACCCCGCCCAGCGCCGCGAGAAGCACCAGCACGCCGAGAAGCCGTTTCATGAGGTCCACCCTTTTGGTTCTGTCGGCGGCGCGGACGCCGCCGCTGGCACGCCGCGCAATGGGCATCACGCCTTGTGGCGGATTTTCCCGTTCATCATAGTCAACTCGACCTTCGCATTGTGTATGTCGCGCGGATCGCCCTCAAGAATGTTGCGGTCGAGGACGATGAGGTCCGCGAATTTGCCAACCTCCAGCGAGCCGATCCTGTCGTCCATGCGGATCTGGTAGGCGGCGCCCATCGTGTTGGCGTGGATCGCCTCGGCCACCGTCAACCGCTCGTCGGCCGGCGCGAGCACGGCGGCATCCGGCTTGCCGATGAGCTGGCGAGTGACGCCCACCTCGATGGAATCGAGCGGCTTGTAGGTGGAGAAATAGCCCGCCGCCGGCCAGTCGGTGCCGAACGACACCCGGCCGCCTTCCCGCAGGATCGTTTTGGTGCGGTACATCTTGCTGGCGCGGGGCTGGCCGTAGCGCGCCAGCATGTTGATCATCGTGTCCGGATCGGCCGACGACCAGTTGGCGGAGAACTGCGCCGTCACGTTGAGCTTGGCGAAGCGCGGGTTGTCCACGTCCTCCACATAGACCAGATGGGCGATGGCGTTGCGGCGGTCGCGCCTGGGGTTGGTCGCGATAGCCTTCTCGATGGCATCCAGCGCCACCCGGGCCGTGCGCTCGCCGCAGGCATGGACGTGGACGTCGTAGCCGGCCGCATCGACCGTGCCGATGAGCTGGTGCCACTGCGCCTCGGTGAAGGGTGAGGCGCCGATGGAGTTGGGCATGTCGGCATAGGGCTCGATCAGCCACGCGGTGTAACCGCCCTGCGAGCCATCGCCGACGATCTTCACGATGTCCACGTGCACCAGTTCGCTCGACACCCGGCTGCGGACGTCCTTGAGCTTCTCCACCACATCGTCGAT
>JAYSCE010000627.1:0-2056 GCA_041915035.1 Xanthobacter sp. | reverse complement strand
TTCGGCCAGTTGGGATTGACGTCGGCGGCGCTCTTCTGGGGCGCGGGAAGGGCATCCGGAACGCGCGGCGGCACCACGAGGGGCGCGCGCTCGCGATAGTCGATCTCCGGCTTCTCCTCTTCCTCCTTGAGGCCGAGGATCTGCATCGCGCTCTCGAAGATATTGGTGCTGCCGTCGAGGCTCTGCGCGGCGGCCGGAGTGGGCGCGGCGATCATCACGGCAAAGGCGGCCAGCAGCACGCCGCCGCCGAGACGGAGCAGAGCCAGATGGAGTGCGGGGGACAGGATGGCGCCAGCCGCGCGCGGCGCGGCATCAGCGCTATGCGGGAAAAGGGAAATCTCTCGCATGGGTCTCACGTCCTCGATGCCATCCTCTAATGCGTTCTCAAGGCATGCGCTCTCACGGCTCGCGCTCGGCCTTGGATCGGGGCGCCATTGGCGCGGCCGAGGGCGGCGATTTTGAGGCGCCACCAAGAAATGCATCGTAAAGAAGCAGGCCCACGCCCACAACCACCGCCACATCGGCCAGGTTGAACACGTACCAACGGTACCCGAAGGCGTGCAGCGACACGAAATCGAACACCGCGCCATAGACCACACGGTCCACCGCATTGCCGATGGCGCCGCCGATGAGCAGGCCCAGCGCGAATGCCTCGAACCGGCTGCGGGCGCGGGCCAGCCACACGGCGAACAGGATCGCCGCCGCCACCTTGATGGCCACCAGCACCCAGCGCCCGGTCTCCCCCTGGGGAAACAGGCCGTAGCTGATGCCGTAATTCCACAGCGCGGCGAAGTCGATGAAGGGCGCGACAGGCTTGATCGGCGCATTCCAGGACGCCGACCACGCGAGCACGAGGCCCTTGGAGGCCTGATCCGCCACCAGCACAGCGAGAGCGACGAGAAGACCGAAGAAGATGGGACGGCGCTGCAAGGGGCCTCTCTCAGGAACGGCCGCTCTGGCCGATGGCCGGACGCGATCCGCCGTTCATAGACGAGGCCGCCCGCCCCGGCAACGCGAGGGCGGGCGGGCTTGGCTTCACTCCGCCGCGGCGCGCGCGGCGTAGAACTCCCGCAGCGCGGCGGCATCGCGCGGCGTCACGTCCGGGAATTCGGGATCGCTGCCCACCGCGGGCGAGACCTTCCACGAGCGGGCGCACTTGGTGCCTTCCGCGCGAACCGGCACAACCGCCACGCCGGGCACGTCGGGAAGGCGGAAGGCATCGGCCGGCCCCTCGCCGCGGATCAGCTTCGCATCCGAGGTGATGGCGATCTCGGCAAGGTCGAGGCCGGTGAGGGCCTCGGCGAGCGCGTCGTCGCTCACATGGACCTCGGGGGCGGCCTCAAGGGACGAGCCCATGCGCTTGGCGGCACGCTCCACCTCAAGCGCGCCCAGCACGACGCGACGGATCAGGCGGACCTTGCGCCACTGCTCCGCCAGAGCCTCGTCGCGCCACGCGGCGGGGGTCTCCGGGAAGGCGAGCAGATGGACCGAGCCCTCTTCATCCCCGGTGCGGGCGATGTAGGCCTCCTCGCAGGTGAAGGCGAGGATGGGCGCGAGCCAGGTGATGAGGCGATTGAACACCTCGTCCAGCACGGTCAGGCAGGCGCGCCGCGTCACCGAGGAGATGGGATCGCAATAGAGCGCATCCTTGCGGATGTCGAAATAGAAGGCCGACAGCTCGATGTTCATGAACTGGGCAAGCGCCGCGTGCACCTTCTTGTAGTCGAAGGCCCGATAGGCGGCGCGGATCTCCCCGTCCAGCTCGGCAAGCCGATGCAGGATGAAGCGCTCCAGCGACGGCATGTCGGCCACCGCGACCTTTTCTTCCGGCCGGTAATGGTGCAGCGAGCCCAGCAGCCAGCGCAGGGTGTTGCGCAGCTTGCGGTAGGTGTCGGCCGTGGTCTTGAGGATTTCCGGGCCGATGCGCAGGTCATCCGCATAGTCGGAAGCGCACACCCACAGGCGCAGGATGTCGGCGCCGGACTGCTTGATGACGTCCTGCGGCGAGGTGACGTTGCCCAGCGACTTGGACATCTTGCGCCCGTCCTCGTCGAGG
>JAYSCE010000626.1:0-2057 GCA_041915035.1 Xanthobacter sp. | reverse complement strand
CCTTCTTCAAGGCCCTCCCGCTTGGCGACGATAGGGGCGCAATGGGGGCCCAGGGCGTGCCGCTCACGGCGGGGCGATCGCTGGCGGTGGACCGTAAGCTCCACACCTACGGCACGCCGATCTTCGTGGAGGCGGACCTGCCGCTGTCTGCCCCCGGCGCTGCCGAGCCTTTCCGGCGCCTGATGATAGCTCAGGCTACGGGCTCGGCGATCGTCGGGCCGGCGCGGGCGGACCTCTTTTTCGGGGCCGGCGATGCCGCGGGCGCGGTGGCGGGCCGCATTCGGCATCGTGGCATGTTCACCATGCTCGTGCCGCGCTTCGCCCCGGTGGATTCGGGGGGCGCGCCATGAGCCGCCGGGGCCGCCGCCGGGTGCTCGATGCGGAAGAGCGCGCGCTTTGGGACCATGTGGTGCGCTCGGTGAAGCGCCTGCGCCCTGAAAAGCCCGTTGGCGCCGGGGGCGTTGTGGCCGTTCCCGAGTCGCCCCCCGTCGTCGAGCCGCCGCCCGAGCCGAAGGCGAAAACGAGAGCCAAGGCAGGCACCCCGCCCAAGGCCGCCGTCGCCCCCGCTTCCCCGCCGCCCCCGCCTCTTGCCGCGCTGGAGCCGAAGACGCGCCGCCGTCTCACCCGGGGGGCCGAAGTGGATGCGCGCCTGGACCTGCATGGCCTCACCCAGGCTGCGGCCCATCGCCGGCTACGCCTGTTCCTTGTGGAGGCGCAGGCGAGCGGCCATTCGCTGGTACTGGTCATCACCGGCAAGGGCGATCCCGAGCGCCTCATGAGTTCCGGGCCGGCCTTCGTCGAGGGGCGGGGCGTGCTCAAGCGGGCGGTTCCGCTGTGGTTGGCGGAGCCCGATCTGCGGGCGGTGGTTGTGGGGTTCGAATCCGCCGGGCGACGTCACGGCGGAGAGGGCGCGCTCTACGTGCGCATCCGCCGCCGGCGCTGATGCTTCTTCAGAGGCAGGCGGACGCGGGCATGCCGTAGGTGCGTCCCGCCCCGAGCAGGTGGGCGGTGAAGCGTCGCGCCGGGAACAGGCGCGCGATGGCGGGATCGGCGACGCTCAGCCCGCCGGTGTAGGCGCCGAAGGCCGGCAGGATCATTCGGCTGCCGTCGGTGACGAAACACCGCCGCCGCACGCCCCGTCCGCGCCGGGTGCAGATGTCCGCACACCTCGCCCGGCGCGGGTCCCTCTTCCGGCTCGTGGCGGAAGAGAAGGGGACCGAGGGCGAGCATGGCGGTGCCCTCGCCGCCGAGATCGTGGGGCAGGGGATCGTGGTTGCCGGCGATCCAGATGAAGGTGCGGCCGGTCTGGATGCGCCGGATTTCGTCACGGAGCGGATCGGCCATGCGCTCGCCCGCCCAGCAGTCGTGCAGGCTGTCACCCAGCGCGATCACCATGCGAGGACGATGCAGGGCGATGGCGGCGGAGAGGCGCTTCAACGTGTCGAGGGTATCATAGGGCGGCAGCATCTGGCCGCGCCGCGCGAAGGCGGAGCCTTTCTCGAGGTGGAGGTCCGCCACAACCATCAGCCGCTCGTCCGGCCAGAGCAGGGCACCGGAGGGGTCAAGCTCCAGCTCCGCCCCGCGGAGGTCGATCCGCGCGAGGGAGAGGTCCGCTGATTCGGCGAGGGCGAGCATGGCGGCGGATTTTGCCCAACGCCGCGCCGCGAGCAAGCGGAACGGTGGCGCCGGCATTGAGGCACCATCACCGCCAGAGGCCAGCCTCCGCGAGCATGGCAGCGACATCTTGCGGCCACACCTGCTCGGCGAGGGAGGCCAACCCCTCCCTCGTCCACCAAGCATGATGCACCAGCGCCTTGCGCTCATCCTCCGACCAGCCGGCGGACGAGACGACGAGATCGGGCGCGCGCACGAGGTAATAGCGCTCCCGCGAACGCACGGGTCGCCCGTCCGGCATCACGAAGGTGACCTCGCGATGGGCGACGGCTGGCCCGGGGGCGGCGATGGCGAGGCCGGTTTCCTCCAAAAGCTCGCGGCAGGCGGCTGCCTCGTAGGTCTCGCCCGGCTCCAGCCCGCCGCCGGGCGGGGCCCAATAGACG
>JAYSCE010000625.1:0-2069 GCA_041915035.1 Xanthobacter sp. | reverse complement strand
GATCAATGCCTGGTAGGCGGGCGAGTCGAACCAGCCCTTGAGTGCATCAGCGCTCGGAAAGCGCAGCACGACCACGTCGGAATGGGGACAGTGTCCGGCGAGCGCGGCGAACTGTCTGCCGCGCAGGACGGCCTCGCCGCCCCAGGCGCCGAAGGTCCCGGGAACCCGCTTGCGGTATTCGGCCCATTTCGCCTCGTCCTTCACCGTCACCTGCCCGACCACGTATGCGAAACCCATGCTGTGTCTCCCGCGCTGGTTTGGCCAGCCAGTTTAGCGGACAACATCGCCCCGAACGCGGCCGGGAATCGCGCGGCTCAGGCCTTCCTGCGCATGGGCCCGAGATAATCGCGCTTGATGAGCGGCAGGCCCTGGTTGCGCAGGATGTCGTAGATGGTGGTGGCGTGGAAGAAGAAGTTGGGCACGGAAAACGACAGCAGGAAGTCCTGCGCGGTGAAGTCGATGCGCCGGCCGGGCGCCTCGAAGCACATGTCGCGGCCGTAGAAGCCATTGACCTCGCCCGGGTCGAGCGCGGCGACCGCCTGCCGTGCATCGGCCACGCGCGCCTTCAGCCCGGCAAGGGTGTCGGGCCAGGGCGAACGGTCGGGCGAGAACGTGCCCCGTCGCACGCCTTCGATGGCGCCGATCGAGTGCACGACGACCGAATTCACCTGGAAGCCGAGCGGAAACATGTCCGGTGCAAGCCTGGCCTCGATCAGCGCCGAATCCGGCAGCGCGTGCCCCGCGCAGTGGGCCTCCGCCTTGTCCAGCAGGCCGGACACCGCATCGAGGATCTGCAGCCAGTTGGGAACGAGCGCGTCGTACAGGGTGAAGCTCATCGGGGGCTCCTTGGGCATCGGTGTCGGGAAGGGGATTGTGGCATCAGGCCGTCTCGAGCGCGCCGTGCAATGCCTCGAGCGCGGCGGCAGCGCACTGCTCGTCCTGCTGCACGCTGCCGCCCGACACACCCACTGCGCCGATCACCTCGCCATCGACCACGATCGGAATGCCGCCGCCGAAGATCACCAGGCGCGGGCGCTGCAGGATGTTCTGCTGCACCAGCGGCGGAAAGCCGGCCAGCGCCTCGGCCCACTGCGAGGTCGGAAAGCGGAAGCTGGCGGCGGTGTAGGCCTTGTCCATGGCGGTCTCGGCCGAGTGAAGCGAGGCGTCGGGCATGCGCAGGAAGGCCATCAGCGCGCCCGCCCGGTCCACGACCGCGGCATTCACGCTGATGCCCAGGCGCTCGGCTTCGTCCAGCGCGGCATTGGCGACACGCTGCGCGGCATGGCGGCCGATGTTGCGCTGGAGGTGGCCGACCGCGACGGCAGCGCGGCCGGCTTCATGCAGATTCATCGATTTCTCCCGCAAAAAAATGGGGGCGCGCCCATCAGCGACGCCCCCGAACCCAGGACGAGGAGGAGCCTTGTCAGCGGCCGCCGGCCTGCAGGGTCTGCAGCGAGACGTCCGTTTCCTTCACGCCCGCCGGGTTGGTCTTCCACGACGAGGTGTCGATCAGCGACACGGTGGCGTGGTTGCGCTGGAAGTCGATCACCGCGCCGCCGGCGGTGCGGATGTCGAGGAAGCCGTCCTCACCCTTGCCCGGGTAGGAATGCCATTCCATGAACTTCCAGAACTCGCCCTTGCGGTTGTAGGCCTCGCCGTAGTGGATGCGCGGGAATTTCGTATCCACGTAGATGACCTTCTTGCTGTAAGGGTGCTCGGACGGCGTGGTGGCCTCGATCACGTAGACCTCGCGCGGCTCGAAGTTGTTGTTGTTCATGTTCCAGTACGGCGGCTTGTTCTCCAGCACCGGGTACTTCTCCTCAGGCTTCGTGCCCTTGGTGTTCCACAGCGGGTACTTGCTGTGCATCACCGCGAGCACGTGGCGCTTGCCGAGCAGCTTGTAGCCCTTGTACCAGCACGGACGCGCGTTGAAGATGTCGAGGTCGTCCTGCAGCTGGTCGGACGAGCCCACCGGGTCCATCCACGCGCCGCCCGACAGGCGACGCACGCGGCGCACCGCCGGCACGTAGGCCCACACGTCGTTCACCTTGGCCGAGTCGTACTGGATG
>JAYSCE010000624.1:0-2074 GCA_041915035.1 Xanthobacter sp. | reverse complement strand
GACGAGGTGGCGCTGATGCTCACCCGCACCCATCCCGACGGATTGTTCGTGCCGCCGCCCATCGCCATCGCGCACCATCTCATCCGCAGCTTCATCGAGGGCGGGCATGCTTGAGCCGGTGCCCGATGGCGCGCCGCGCCCGGCGCGCTTCGCCCGTCTGACGCATCTGCTCGACCGCTTTTTCCCTGATTCGCGCCGCGGCACGCGGACCGGCCGCCGGCCGCCCTCCCTCGTCTACGGCCTGGACGATCCGGTTCCGCCCGCGGCGCTTATCCCGCTCGCCGCCCAGCACGCCATGCTGGCCGTGACCTTCCTGATCTACCCGGTGCTCGCGGCCACCGAGGCGAAGCTGCCTGCCGACCAGATCTCGGCCATGGTGTCGGCCTGCGCCATGAGCATCGGCGTCGCCACCATCATCCAGTGCATGCGCACCCGCTTCGGCTCGGGCTATCTCGCCGTGCATATCCCGGCCCCCGGAGCGATTCCGCTGGCGGTGCAGGCTCTTGCATTGGGTGGGCTGGGGCTGATGGCGACGACCACTCTGCTCGTCGGGATCGCGCAACTGTTCATTGCCCGGCTGGTGCGGCCGCTGCGCGTGCTGCTGCCGCCGGAAGTCTGCGGCGTCGCGGTCAGCATGCTCGGCGTCTCGCTGGCGAGTCCGGCGCTCAGGCGGGCGCTCGGGCTCGATCATGGCGCCATGGTCGAGGAAAACGCCGTTCTCTCAAGTCTCGCGACGGTGGGCATCATCGTCGCCATCACCGTGTTTGCGCCGCGGCGGCTGAAGCTGTTCGCGGTGTTCGCGGGGGCGAGCATCGGCTGGATCGTCGCGCTCTCGCTGGGCGCCGGGCGTCCTGAAGCTCCGGAAGCCATTGCCGCCGCGCCACTCCTTGCCCTGCCGACGCTGACGCTGCCGTCCTTCCAGTTCGCCCCGGCGCTGTTCCCGCTGATGGCATTGCTCGTGGTGATGAACCTTGTGGACGTTCTCTCCGTCACCGTGTCGCTGGAGAAGATGAACGACGCCGACTGGCGCCGCGCCCACATGCCGGCGGCGCAACGGGCGGTGACCGCCTGCGGTATCGGTAACATATTGAATGGATTGACGTCCGGCTTCCAATCGGGCCTCTCGTCGTCCTCCGTGGGCCTCGCCTTCGCCACCCAATCCACCGCGCGGGTCATCGGCTTCACTGCCGGCATCATGATCTTCGCCATCGCCTTCGTGCCCAAGGCGATCGTGGCGCTCACCCTGATTCCCTCGCCGGTGATCGGCGGCATCCTCCTCTACACCTCCGCTTATCTGGTGGTGGCGGGCATGGACCTCGTGACATCCCGCCGTCTCAGCGAGCGCAGGGTGTTCGTGGTCGGGCTCTCGGTGCTGGCAGGACTTTCGGTGGCGCTCCTGCCGCTGACGCGCCAACTGCCGCTGATGCTGCAGCCTCTATTCTCGACGCCCCTTACGGTCGGCGCGCTCAGCGCCATCCTGCTCAACCTCCTGTTCCGCATCGGCATCGCGCAGGAGGCGGTGGAGGAGGTGCCGGAGGGCGCGCACGCTTTCCCCTTCGTGCGGGATTTTCTTGAAAATCAAGGTGATAACTGGGGCGCCCGGCGCGATGTGATCGCCGCGGCTATCCCCACTGTCGCCCAGGCGCTGGAGCTGGTGGCCGACAGCGGCATCGCCGAAGGCCCCATCGAGTTGCGCGCGCGGTTCGACGAGAGTCACCTCGACGTCTCCGTCGTCTATGACGGCATCGTCATGGAGGCGCCGAAGGAGCGGCCCACACCGGAAGCGCTTCTGGGCGACGCCCAGGAGCAGGCGTCCTTCGCCGCCTACATGCTCACCCATCTCTCCGACCACGTGAGCTTCGGCCGCACCGGCGGACGCGCCCGCATCATGGTGCGGTTCGATCATTGAGCGTTACCTTCGCTGTCGCTTGAGACCGATTCCGGCAATAGCCGGCACCGGGTACCGCGCGGGCTTATCAGATCGCCGGGTCGGCATCTCCGAACCGCGCCCGGTAGGGATGCGCGGGATAGACGCCGAGTATGCGCATCTCCCTGGAGAAGAAGGCCAATTCCT
>JAYSCE010000623.1:0-2074 GCA_041915035.1 Xanthobacter sp. | reverse complement strand
AGGAGCGCGGGCGGCAGCGGACCCGAGCCGCACACGTCCATGTCCAGACCGGTATCGGTGGCAATGACCTGGAGATCGAGCGGCTTTTTCAGCGGCGCCAGCGCCTCGGCCACCGCGCGGGCGGCCGGGAGCGCATGGTCGAGGCCCGGGGCCAGCACTGGACACGCGTCTATGGCGACCATGGCGTGGGACTTGCGCTCGGCGAAGCCGACCACCGTCCGCGTACCATACTGACGGGCGTGGAAGATCACCCGGCGCCGCCCCGCCCCGTGCGCGTCGATCGTGGGGGCGACGTCCGCCTCGATCCCCTCGCGGGCAAGCGCATCCACCACCATCTGCCGCTTCCAGGCGAGGTAGGGCGCGTTTTGCCAATGCTGCAGCAGGCAGCCGCCGCAGCGGCCGAAATGGGGGCATGGAGGCTCCACCCGCTCGGCGCTGGGTTCGATAACGGCATCGAGGCGGATGCGCTCGCCCTCCGCCTCCCCGCGCACCAACTCACCGGCGAGGGTGAGCGGCGCGAACAGCGGGCCGGTGGGGCCGCGGACGATGCCATCGCCCTGCGCGCCCATGCGCTCGATGCGGAACTCGGTCACGGTCGGATCGCCCCCACGAGATATTCCTGATTGCCGTCGCCACCGGCGATGGGCGACGGGATGCGGCCGATGAGGCGCCAGCCCAGCGCCGCGATCTCCTGCTCCACCTTGGCGCAGACCTCGTCCCGTACCGCCGCGTCGCGTACCACGCCCTTGCGGACGAAGGCACGCCCCGCCTCGAACTGCGGCTTCACCAGCGCGACGAGCCGCGCTCCGGGCGCTGCGAGCGAAAGTGCGGCCGGCAACACCAGCGCCAGCGGAATGAAGCTGACGTCGATGACGATGAGGTTGAAGCCGCCCGCCACCAGGGTGGGATCGAAGGTGCGGATGTCGGTTTCCTCGAACAGGCGGACGCGCGGATCGTCCCTCAGCCGGGCATGGAACTGGTCGCGCCCCACATCCACCGCATGCACCCGACGCGCACCGCGGCGCAGCAGCACTTCGGTGAAACCGCCGGTGGAGGAGCCGACATCCAGCGCCTCGGCTCCGGCCGGATCGATGGCGAAGGCGTCGAGGCCCGCCGCAAGCTTGAGCGCGCCGCGCGACACGTAGTCGTGGACGTCCTCCGCCTCGATGCGCGCGCTGACGTCGATCTCCGCCGAGGACTTGGCCACGACGACGCCATCCACCTTCACCAGCCCGGCAGCCAGCGCGGCCTGGGCGCGGGCGCGGCTGTCGAACAGGCCGCGCTCGACCAGGAGCCGGTCGAGCCGCATGCGCCGGCCGGCCTCCTGTTCGCCGTCGCGGGCCGAATGCGAATGAGGTTTCAACATTTTTTGCCGCAGGGCTCCCTGCCCGGTGTCGCGGGCGGCCGGGGGCCGTGATATGCGATGAGTTCGGGGGAAGCAAACACCAGTCGACGGTTGCGATTCTGGGACCGGAGGTGCGTCCACCGGTTCCACCGCCCGTTGACGATGCGGCGAGGGGCGAGGCCCGGTGGCGATGGGTGGATGGTTCTACGGCCGGTGCGCGATCCTCGCGGTCGCGGCGGCGTGCGTGCTGGCGCCGGTTTCGGGCGAGGCTGCGCCGAAGTCCACCGGCAAATCCGGCGGGAAATCCGACTCCAAAAAGGCCGAAACAAAAACCGACCCCCGGGTCTGGATCGTGGTCAAGGTCGACGAGACCTATGTGCTGCGCTTCGGCCTTCCGCGTACTGCTGATCCCGTTTTCGCCGTCTCGTGCCAGCCGGGCGCGCAGCTGATCCAGTTCACCGCCGAAGTGACATCCGGCAAGGTGAAGGCTGGCGATGGCGTTGCCCTCTCCCTCGCAGCCGGCAAGCGTCGGCTGGAATTGGCAGCGTCCGCCTTCCGGGGCTCGGCGGAGGGCAAGGTCGTGGTGGAGGCGGCGGTCGCGCTCGACGGCCGGGTCCTCGACCTCTTCTCCGATGCGGACAATCTCGTCGTGCGCCTGCCCGGGGCGACCGAAACCTATCCGCTCGCAGGTGCGAAGCCCAAGCTTCCGGACTTCCGCCGCGCCTGCCT
>JAYSCE010000622.1:0-2078 GCA_041915035.1 Xanthobacter sp. | reverse complement strand
CCCCACCGACTTGCGGGGCACGAGGGACGGCAGCGCGGACGATCTTGGCCGCTGGCCCGCGAACATCGTGCATGACGGCTCGCCGGAGGTAGTGGCCGCGTTCCCGGAAGCGGCGGGACAGCAGCGCGGAGTTGGCCCGCAGCATGGACCAAAGAGCACCGTCAACGTGTTTGGCGACTTCGGTCCTCGCAGCGACTTCGGCCCGCGCAGCGACTCCGGCTCCGCAGCCCGCTTCTACTATTCAGCCAAGGCGGATGCCGACGACCGGCTGGGTTCCAAGCACCCGACCGTGAAGCCTGTGGACCTGATGCAGTGGCTGTGCCGGCTGGTGACGCCGCCCGGCGGCACGGTGCTCGATCCTTTCGCCGGCACCGGCACCACGGGCGAGGCGGCATGGCGCGAGGGATTCTCCGCTGTGCTGGTGGAGCGCGAGGCCGAATATCAGGCTGACATCCGCCGCCGCATGGCCCTCGCCGACAAGGGGCAGGGGACGCGCCGTGTAGCGTCCGCCGCAGCACGGGCGCCGGCAAAGATGCCCATCGGCGGCCTCTTCGGCGCGCTTGATCCGGAGGCGGCCGAATGACGATCGAGGCCATTCTTGCCGCCCTTTCGGGCGTGCGGCTGCCGCTCCACGACGAAAAGGCCCTTCAGGCCGAGATGGCCATGCACTTCGCCGCCCTTGGCATTCCAGCCGAGCGCGAGGTGGCGCTGGGCGGGGGCGACATCGTTGACTTCATGGTGGGTGGGATCGCCATCGAGGTGAAGATCAAGGGCGGACGCCGCGACATCCTGCGGCAATGCCAGCGTTACGCCGCCCATGCGCAGGTCGATGCGCTGGTGCTGGCGACCAATGTCGCCATGGGCTTCCCGCCCGAGCTGAACGGCAAGCCGACCGCCGTGCTCAACCTCGGGAGGGCATGGCTGTGAAGGAATATGGTCAACTTCGCCTAGAGGGCCGCCGCTGGTGCATGTCGGGCATCGAGCCACATGTGGCGCTGAAGCTGAAGGCCATGTTTCCGGGACTGGACAAGTCGTCGACCGGGCCGTTCCGGTTCGCGGCAACGCCTGATGTGGCCTCCGACCTGGAGTGGTTCCTGCACCGTTATCCCATGGTGATGAGCGAAGAGGATCGCCACGCGCTGCTGTGGGGCCGGGATGCCTTCCACAAGGCCCGCGCCGAGGTCGAGAGCATTCTGCTGCCGGATTGGACCCCGCCCCAGATGCTGGGATTCCGCGAGGGCCGCGAACTCTACCACTACCAGGCGCAGGCCGTGGAAATGATCCGCCGGCTGAAACGGCTCCTGCTGATGGATGACGTGGGGCTGGGCAAGACGGTGTCGGCGCTCGGTGCGCTAGCGAGCGGCGAACACCTGCCTGCTGCCATCGTCGTGCAGACACACCTGCGCACCCAATGGCTGCGCGAATACATCGAGAAATTCACCACCCTGCGCGGCCACATCATCAAGGGTACGCAGGCCTACACGCTGCCGAAGGCCGATCTCTACATCTTCAGCTATTCCAACCTGTTCGGCTGGGTGGACATCGCCGGGACCGGCCTGTTCCGGGCTGTGGTCTACGATGAGATCCAGGAGCTTCGCGTGGGCGCGGTGACGCTCAAGGGCCGTTCGGCACAGGTATTCAGCCGCGCCGCAGAGGTGCGCATCGGCCTCTCCGCTACCCCCATCTACAATTATGGCGGCGAGATCTTCAACATCATGGAGTTCATCGAGCCTGGGGCGCTGGGCGAGCGTGCCGACTTCCTGCGCGAGTGGTGCGAGCCCAAGGGCGGCAACTGGGTGGTGAGCAAGCCGAACGCCTTGGGCTCCCATCTGCGCGACCTTCAGCTGGTGCTGCGGCGCGAGCGGGCCGGCCAGCCTGTGAACACCATTACCATCGAGGTCGAGTACGACCAGAAGGTCGAAGCCGACGCGGCGGATATCATGCGCGCCCTCGCGCTTCGGGTGGTCTCGGGCTCCTTCATGGACCGGGGGCAGGCGGCGCGCGAACTGGACGTCTACGCCCGGATGGTGACGGGCCTCGCCAAGGCGCGGCATGTGGCGGCCTATGTGCGGATGCTG
>JAYSCE010000621.1:0-2099 GCA_041915035.1 Xanthobacter sp. | reverse complement strand
TTCATGGTGAGAGTGTCCTACCGGCGCTTGATGTAGACGTCCGCCTCGTCGATCAGCATCACCGCGCCCCAGCGCTGGGCGCGCGTCAACGCATCCTTCAAGGCCTGCTCCATGTGGGCCACATCGAGGCCGAGCTGGCCGGAATGCACACGGTAGAGCGGGCGCTGGATGATTTCGGAATAGACCTCGGCGGTGAGCGTCTTGCCGACGCCGGGCGGGCCGGCGCAGAGCACGGTGGTGCCGCCGGACTTGCCCGCCACCACGTCGTCCATAAGCGTGTTCATCTCGGCGGTGAGGATGTCGATGAGGTCGGTCTGCTCCGGCGGAAGAACCAGCTTCTGCTTCAATTCCGGGTGGTATTCGTAAGGTTTGATGTCGTCCACATGCACCCACACATGGTGGTGCAGCTCCAGATGGAACATCAGGATGAGCGGGTGGACGGGCATGTCGGTGAAGGCACCCTTGGGGATCGAATCCTTCGCCGCGCGCAGCGCTTCGTCCACCGCCATGTGGAAGAGGTTCTGCTTGTCCGCCTTCTTCACGATCTTGTCGAGAAAGAAGCCGGAGGTCTCGGTGCCCAGAGTGCGCTCGCCCAGCAGTTCCTCGTCATTGACGAGGCGCGCCTCGCTGCCGGAGGAAGAGAGGACGACGGTGGACTTGCGCGCCCAGTCGGTGTCGCGCCGGTTGGCCGTGGGGTCTTCGGCGAAGAGGCCGGTGCCACGGCCGGAGAACTGCTGGCCATAGCGGCCGCGCCACTCGAAATAGCGCACCATCTGGTCGTCGAAGGAGGCCAGCAGCCCTTCGTCCTCCATCAGCCAGCCCTTGGCGGCGAGCGTGCCGGGAATGGTCAGGCCGCGCAGGTCCTTGGAGCGGATTAGCAGATTCTCCACATGGGTCTTGCCGCGGTTGTTGGCCTTCAATTCCACGATGAGCCGGCCCGCTTCCTCCTCGCCGGGGGGCGTGTAGTCGAGGCGGGTGATGAGGTAGGGCTCGGGCTTGCCCGAGGGGTTCATGCGGAACAGCCAGCCGCGGATGCAGCGCTTGACGAAATAGAGCGCGATGGCGCCCGCCAGATCCTCCAGCTCGTCCGGCCCGAACCGCTGGCCCTCGTCGCGGAACACGCCGACCAGATTGGCGAGCTGCTCCTCCTGCCCGCGAATGGTGGTGCCGCCCGTCTTCAGCACGAGTTCATGCAGGTGGGCCAGTTCGTCGGGCTTCAGCGCGTCGAGGCCCAACTCCATGCGGCTCGAAAGACGCGGCTGGGCGAGGAGGTGCGCCTGGTCCGGGAAGGCGTCCACCAGGCTTTCGACCACCAGGCGTTCGACGATGAGTTTCATGGGGCAGCCTCATGTCTCGAACGATGTCGGGGCTTCGACAATTTGGCCGACCTGTGACACGCCCTGGCATCGCGAACGGGGATGAAGGGCCGTGAGCAAGATCGGGGCCGTAGCCACGCGGCGGCGGCGCTCCGGCGCCGCGGGTGGGGCACCGGGATAAGGGCGCTCTGCCGCAGGCGTGGGCAGAAAGGCGCCCGCGTCGAGGGCAGGCGATGCCCACGCAGCCCTGTGGAATCGACACAAGCCTTTGGCGATGCAGCGCGCATGCAGTCCTGGGTCATGCTGCAATGCAGTGAAATCCGCCTGAAATTTCAGCTTGAAGCCTCGCGCGAAATAGCTTTGTATCAAAACTAATCGCTGCCCCGCTTCCGGAGCGTCCGCCGTGTTCGGCCGGGCGACGGCCTCAGGCCGAGGGAGAGGAGCGGCGACCGCGTCCGGCGTACGAGAGGAAGGTTGCCCCGGCCCATGCTCGCGCAGCAGATCGTCAACGGCCTCATGCTCGGGGCCATCTACATGCTGGTGGCGGTGGCCTTCACCCTCGCCATCGGCGTGCTGAACTTCCTGAACTTCTCGCTCCCCGGCCTGTTCATGGTGGGCGGCATGCTCGCCTTCGGGCTGATGAAGGCGGGCTGGCCCTTCCTCATTGCCGCGGCGGGCGCGCTGGCGGCGGCGGCGTTCGTGTCGCTGCTGGTGGAGCGCTTCGCCTACCGGCCCATGCAGGGGGGCGATCCGGAGGTGCCGCTGGTCTCCTCGCTCGGCTTC
>JAYSCE010000620.1:0-2119 GCA_041915035.1 Xanthobacter sp. | reverse complement strand
GACAAAGTTTGCCCCACCGTGGGGCAAAATGAGCCACCCCGGCGCTCGTTTCAGGGGGTGATCGCTTGGACAGCCTGGAATTTCACGGGCGCGAACATCGCGCTCGCGGGGGCATCGAAGGTGCTCGGGATGATCTTCATGGTGCAGGCCGGCCGCACGAGGGCCACGGCCGCGCCGCCGGCTGGAGCGGGATTGGTCTGCACGGGAGGATGAACGGGGAAGGTCGCCGCCCCCGCGCCGTTGGCGGTCACATCCTCTGTCAGCATGTGGAGAACCCGCAGGCCGCTCCAGGTAAATGACAGCATGTCGCCGACCTTCCCCATGTAGCCCGCGGGCAGGCCCGTCACCGACACGCTGGTGGCCGCGACGTTCGCCAACACCGCATTGCCATCGAACGCACCGCCGCCGGCGCGCGTGACGTGGATTCGCGGTTCTCGTAGAGATGCGCGACATACATCTTCATCGCCTGCACCAGAGCCGGCGGGACGCCTGCGGTGAAGTCATCCAGCGGGCCGCACCAGCCCTCCACATAGCCGCGCGCGGCGCCCAGCTGGGCCGTGAGCAGTCCGTCGTCATCGTCCGATGTGACGTTGAGGTGCGCCTTCAGGTCGTCCAGCGAGACGATGGTGAGGGTGTCGCTCATGGTGCCGCCCTTCGCTCCTGCGATTGCTTCCACCGGTCATGGCAGCTGCGGCAAAGGGCCTGCCAGTTGCTCCGGTCCCAGAACCGCTTCATGTCCCCGCGGTGCGGAATCTTGTGGTCCACCACCGTCGCGGCGCCGGGACAGCGAACGCATTTCGGGTGGGTCTTCAGGTAGGCGGCGCGCTCCGCGTCCCACTTGGAATCGTACCCACGCTGGCGCGCCGCCGGCCGCCTGGCATCCGCCTCGGCCTTTCGCTTGCGCTCGCACGGACACCGCTCGCCGGTGGCGATGCGATAGCCGCAGCCGCAGATGCGGGGGGCGCGCATCGGCATGGCTATTCAATTGTCCAGACGGTGCAGGTGGTGGTGGACTTGATCCGACGGGGGCGGTGAAGGGCGACATAGCCGGCCGAGACCACCAGGCTGACCACCTCGCCGTCGGCGTTGTCCACCGGCACATAGGCCAGCGTGCCGTCGGTGGTGCAGAGGACCGTCTTCGGGATGGGATCCAGGTTCACGTCGGTGCCGGAGGGCGTGACGTTGCGTGCCTTGCGGCCAAGGTTCATCGCCGTGTCGGCTTCGGAGGCATGCCGGTCCATCATCGATTCCTTTGGTGAGTGGGCGGGACTTCATCGCGAAGTCCCGCCCCTGAGCCCTTGGCAGCCGAAAGGAGTGCACTGCCGGTGCTCGCGACCGTCCCCGCCTTGACCCTCCCAAGAGCAGGCGCCAGGGAGGCGAGGTTTCCGCTATCGGGCGGGCCGCAACGCGCCCTCGTCCTGAGGCGCCGGATTACGAAACAGGCCGCTCGCTCGCTCCGCCGGCCACGAGCACCGCTCCGGCGGCGATGGAGGTGCCACCGTTCTTGGCGATGACGAGACGCACGTATCGCTTGAAGCCGATGTACCCGACCTTCACGACGGAAGCGGCAGGGAGGCTTGCGGGGAACGTGCCCTGCAGGCGCGCCGCGGCCACATCCGCGAAATCGCCGGACGTGGTGGTGTCGCTCTCCTGGAGCTTCGCGGTGAAGTCTCCGGCGGAGGCAATGGCGCCTGTGTTGACCACCACCATGGCGCTGTTCACGCCCTGGAGATCGACGGGATCCGAGGTGACGGTGGCAGCCTGAACAGCAGGAGCCACCATCTGCACGACGCTGATGTTGTTCGCGATGTCACGCACGGTCGGGGCTCCTCAGCTCGTGGCCATCTTCAGTTTGCGCAGGGCCGCGGACTGCACCACGCCCGCGCCGACCCGGCGGGTGGCGTGAATGCGGGTCACGCCGTCCGTGGCGCGGGTGTATGGGTTGACCAGGATCGAGAGCGCGAGGCGGTCGACGATCCGGTAGCCGGTGGCGAAGTCGCCGAAGAGGATCGGGAAGGCGCCGGACGCCACGTCGGGCATGTCCACCGCCTCCACCACGGGCCGGCCGAGGATGGTTTCGGGAACGTCGGCCGCATACGAGGGCTGCCAGAGATAGTTG
>JAYSCE010000619.1:0-2121 GCA_041915035.1 Xanthobacter sp. | reverse complement strand
GAGGTCGGCGAGGCGCAGCGCATTGCCCGGCGCGCGCCCCTCGGCGATCTGCCGGAGATTGCTGGAGAGCTTCATGCCCATGAACAGGCGCAGCGCATCGGTGAGATCGCGGGCGAAGCCCTCCTCCATGTGCCCGGCCGCCACCAGCGCGGCGAGCCGGTCGGCGGTGCCGAGCGCGGTGATGCGGTGCTCCAGCGCAAGCGCGCGCACCCCGTGGACGAGCGGGAAGAGGCCGAGCTTCTTCAAATCCACCTCGGCCGAGCCCCGCCCCGTGAGGCCGGGCAGGCGGCTCCACCAGCTCGCGCCGTCGCCGAAGCGCTCCACCGCCTGGGCGAAACGGGCGAAATAGCCGTGGTCGCCCATCATGAGGAAATCCACATGGGCGCGCGCCGCCGCAAGCAGGGACGCATCGCCCGCCACCGCCACCGCATCGAGGAAGATGGCGAGGTTCATGGGGCCATCGGCGACGCTGCCGTGGATCCAGTCCTTCAGCGTCTCCTTGAAGGCGGATACGGGCTGGCACCAGGTGGGCCGGCTGAGCATGACGCCACCGGGGCAGGGCGGATAGCCGAAATTGATCAGCGCCGCGGTAAAGCGGGCGGTGATGTCGTCGAGCCCCTCGAAGACGAAGCCGTCAGCGAGGATCAGGCCGTTGTCCTGGTCGGTCTTGATGATCTGCTCGCCGCGCCCTTCGCTGCCCATGACGACGAGGCAAGACTGGGCGCGCAGCTCTTCCGGCGCCAGAAGCTCCCACAGGCGGCGGAACACCTGCCGGTTCAACTCGCCCACCAGCGCCGCGATCACCTCCACCCGCACCCCGTCGGCATTGAGCACGGCCACCATGCTGTCGATCTGGCGGGCGGCGGCCTTCAGCTCTTCAAGGCTGCCCGCGTGGGCGGCCTCCAGAGCGATGAGGTGGGAATGGTTGGCGACGAAGGCCATCAGATCGAGCTGGCCGAGCACGCCGAGGATGCCGTCGCCGCCCGTCGCCCGCCCGCCGCCCTCCCGCACGAGGAGGCGGTGGATGCGATGGCGCAGCATCAGGATGAGGGCCTCGAACAGCTCGGCGTCGGGCGAAATGCACCACGGCTCGAAGGTCGCGACCTCGCGCACCGTGAGGGCTGAGGGGGGCGTGTCGCGGGTGAGCGCGTCGCGCAAATCGGTGGTGGTGAAGATGCCGATGCGATCGCCGTCGCGCACCACGGCCTCACTGAGGCGGCGGGCGGAGAGGTCGCGGCAGAGGGTGACGAGGTCGGTCGACCCGTCCACGAAGAAAGGCTTGCGCAGATAGACGTCCCGCACCCGCGAGGTCATGAGCGAGACCAGCTCGCGCCGGTCGCGCTCCGACGGCGAGGCCCGCCCGGGGGCGGGCGGGCCGGACGCTGCGGGGGCGTCCTCGGGACCGTGGGGGTCTACGCCCCGGGCCGTGGCGGCCCGGGGTTCGTTCTCCCGGCGGTCCCCGTTCGGGGGGCCGGTCATGTCGTCCGGCCGTGGCATGCTTTCAGCCTAGCATGGAGCGACTGACGAAAGGTCAGTGCCCCGAGGCCTCCGCCGCGCCGATGCCCGTCTCCGAGCGCACTTCCTGCGCCGGGAAGCCGGCCCGGTCGATCTTCGCCCGCTGGCTGTGGTCGAGGATCGAGAACAGCCAGATGCCGACGAAGCCGAGCGTCATGGAGAACAGCGCCGGCGAGGTGTAGGGGAACGGCGCGGAGCCGGCCGGGTTGCCCAGCGTGGCTTCCCACACCGACGGCGACAGCACGGTCAGCACCACCGAGGACAGAAGCCCCAGGAAGCCGCCGATCACCGCGCCCTTGGTGGTGCAGTCCTTCCACAGCACCGACATGAACAGCACCGGGAAGTTGGCCGAGGCGGCAACCGCGAAGGCCAGCGACACCATGAAGGCGATGTTCTGCTTCTCGAAGGCGATGCCGAGCAGCACCGCGAGGATGCCGAGGCACAGCGTGGTGATGCGGGACACCTTCAGCTCCGAGGCGCTGTCGGCCTTCCCCTTCTTGATGACCGTCGAGTAGAGGTCGTGGGACACCGCCGAGGCACCGGACAGCGTGAGGCCGGCCACCACCGCGAGGATGGTCGCGAACGCCACCGCCGAGATGAAGCCGA
>JAYSCE010000618.1:0-2124 GCA_041915035.1 Xanthobacter sp. | reverse complement strand
CGCCCTGAACCCTCAACCGCCCCAACCCAAAACACGAGGGCGACGCAGCCCCGCACGCCCCACCGGAGGAAGCCCCCATGGCCCACACAGCCCACGCCGTCCGCCGACGCAAACCCTGGTATCAGGTGCTCTACATCCAGGTGCTCATCGGCATCGCCCTCGCCATCGTCGTCGGCTATCTGTGGCCGGCGGTGGCGGTGGACATGAAGCCGCTCGGCGATGTCTTCATCAAGCTCATCAAGATGATCGTCGCCCTCGTCATCTTCTGCACGGTGGTCACCGGCATCGCCGGCATGAGCGACCTGAAGAAGGTGGGCCGCGTGGGCGGCAAGGCGCTGCTTTACTTCGAGGTGATGTCCACCATCGCCCTCGCCATCGGCGTCATCGTCGCCAATGTGGTGCGCCCCGGCGCGGGCTTCAACGCCAATCCCGCCACCCTCGACAGCGCGGCGGTGAAGGCCTACGCCGGCAAGGCGGCGGACCAGTCCATCTCGGACTTCCTCATCAACATCGTGCCCAACACCGTGGTCGATGCCTTCGCTCGCGGCGACATCCTGCCGGTGGTGCTGATCTCGGTGCTGTTCGGCTACGTGCTCTCCCATCTCGGCGATCGCGGCAAGCCGGTGCGCGACACCATCGAGGCGGGCGCCCACCTGGTGTTCGGCGCGCTCAACGTCATCATGCGCCTCGCCCCCATCGGCGCCTTCGGCGCGATGGCCTTCACCATCGGCAAATACGGCGTTGCCTCGCTCGGCCCGCTGATGATGCTGATCGGCACCTTCTACCTCACCGGCGCCATCTTCGTGGTGGGCGTGCTCGGCGCGGTGTGCTGGTGGGCGGGCTTCAGCGTGCTGAAGTTCCTCGCCTACATCAAGGAGGAGATCCTGATCGTGCTCGGCACCTCCTCCTCGGACTCGGCCCTGCCGAGCCTCATGGAGAAGCTGGAGCGCGCCGGCGTGCCCAAGCCCGTGGTCGGCCTCGTGGTGCCCACCGGCTACGTCTTCAACACCGACGGCACGTCCATCTACATGACGCTCGCCGCCCTGTTCGTGGCGCAGGCCACCAACACCGACCTCTCCTTCACCCAGCAGATGGCCATCTTCGCGGTTGCGATGCTCACCTCCAAGGGCGCATCGGGGGTGACGGGCGCGTCCTTCATCGCCCTCGTGGGCACGCTCTCGGTGGTGCCGACCATCCCGGTGGCCGGCATGGCGCTGATCCTCGGCATCGACCGCTTCATGAGCGAGGCGCGCGCGGTCATCAACATGATCGGCAACGGCGTCGCCGCGGTGGTGGTGGCGCGCTGGGAAGGCGAGCTGGATCACGCCCGCTTCACCGCCGCTTTGGCCGGCGAGCCGAGCCCGCCCGTGGTCCTGCCCGAGCCCGCGGAGGCGCTGGCCGTCCCGGTGCTCAGGAACGAGCAGCAGGCCTGAGGACCCGTCGAAAGAAAACGCCGGCGCTGAGCGATCAGCGCCGGCGTTGGCATTCGGAAGGACGGCGCGTCAGCTGCCGTTGCGGGTGCGCAGCTGCGGCACGAAGAGGTCGCCCCAGTTCGCCGGCTTCACCTTGATCGAGCCCGCGAGGTGCATGAAATCGGCGATCTTCATGATGCCCTCGGGCGTGGTGGAGAACCAGGTGTCCTTGTCCTCCAGCATCTCCAGCACTTCCTCCTTGGTGGTCTTCACCTTGGAAGAGCGCACATAGATCTCGGCGGCGGCCGCCTTGTCCTTGGCGATGAACGCGTCCGCCTCGTCGAGGGCGTCGAGGAAGGCCTGCACCACCTTCGGATTGGCATCGACGAAGCGCTTGGGGGCGAACGTCACGTCCATGGTCAGGCGGCCGAGGATGTCCACCGAGTTCGCCACCCGGCGCACGTTGGGGTTCTTCACCTCCAGATAGGAGAAGGGCGGCGAGGTGAAATGGGCGGTGATCTCGGTCTTGCCGGCGGTGAGGGCCGCGAGCGCCTCGGGATGGGGCAGGCCCACCGTCATGGGATCGAGCTTGGCGTAGTTCTCGCGGCCGAATTCCTGCGCCGCCATCATCTGCAGGATGACGGCCGAAAGCGAGGTCTTGATGCCCGGCAAAGCGATCTTGTCGGAAGACTTGAAGTCTTTCAGCGAATTC
>JAYSCE010000617.1:0-2153 GCA_041915035.1 Xanthobacter sp. | reverse complement strand
AAAGCGCCAGCCCGCGGCTGGGGGCGGATACGGAAAAGGTGCTCGCCGCGCTGAAGGCGCTGGCGCAGGACTGAAAAGAAAAAGGCCGGGCGTTGGCAGCCCGGCCCTTTTCCATTCCGGTTCGCAAGCCTCAGGCGGTCACCGCCTTGGTCCCCTTCAGGGGCAATGCGAAGAGGCCGAAGACGCTGGGATCGCGCTTCCACGCATCGAGCGCGACCGCCAGCGAGGCGACGGCCCAGAACACGAGATACTCGATGCCGTGCCCGGCCCAGAACCAGCCAAGCCCATAGATCGCGACGATGGCATAGGCGGCCACCGCCATGACCCCCGCCGAGATGACCCCCACATACTTGGTGAACAGCCCGAAGGTGAGGCCGATACCGCAGGTCAGCTCCATGACGATCGAGAGCACCACGAAGGCTTCAGCCGGCATAAGGCCCGCCTTGGTGAAGAATCCGACGGCACCCGAGAAGCCAATGATCTTGGAAATGGCGTGCGGGAAATAGAAGAGGCCGCACAGAATCCGCGTCACGACGATTGGATCGGAGACATCGAAGCGGGATTGAACGTTGGACATGACCAAGCTCCCGATATGCGCAGGCCTTGAATGCCTGCAAGCTCGCAATCAAGCTTGGACGAAAGCTTATGTCCGGTACCGGGGTAGACATTGATTTCGGACAATTGCCCCGCGCGCTGCTGCAAACCCAGCTTGCAGCAGCGCATGGGAAACGCATTGGTCAGGCCGGCGCGCCTTCCTTCAGCAGCTTCCAGGTGATGGAATCGAGAAGTGCCTCGAAGGAGGCGTCGATGATGTTGGGAGAGACGCCCACCGTGGTCCAGCGGTCGCCGGTCTCGTCGGCGCTCTCGATGAGCACCCGCGTCACCGCCTCCGTGCCGCCGTTCAGCACACGCACGCGATAGTCGGTGAGGTGGAGGCCGGAGATGAACGGCTGGTACTTGCCGAGGTCCTTGCGCAGGGCCACGTCCAGCGCGTTCACCGGGCCGTTGCCCTCGGCGGCGGAGATCAGGGTCTCGTCGTCCACCTTCACCTTCACGATGGCCTCGGCCACGGTAACAAGCTCGCCCTGCGCGTTGTAGCGGCGCTCCACATTCACCTTGAAGCGCTCCACCGCGAAATAGTCCGGCACCGAGCCGAGCATCCGCCTCGCGAGCAGGGCGAAGGAGGCGTCCGCCGCCTCGTAGGAATAGCCCAGCGCCTCGCGCTCCTTCACCACCTCCAGCAGGCGGGAGATGCGCGGGTCCTTCTTGTCCACCGGCACGCCGAGGCGTTCCAGCTCGGACAGGACGTTGGAGCGCCCGGCCTGGTCGGAGACCATCACGCGGCGGCGGTTGCCCACCTTTTCCGGGGCGACGTGCTCGTAGGTGGCGGGGTCCTTCAGGATGGCGGAGGCATGGATGCCGGCCTTGGTGGCGCTCTCGCCCACATAGGGCGCGTGCCGGTCCGGCGCGCGGTTCAGCATCTCGTCGAGCGTGCGAGAGACGTGGACGAGTTCGCCCAGCGCCTCCTGGCTCACGCCGATATCAAAGCGCTCGGCGAAATCCTTCTTCAGCAGCAGCGTGGGGATGAGCGAGCAGAGATTGGCATTGCCACACCGCTCGCCGAGGCCGTTCAGCGTGCCCTGGATCTGCCGCGCGCCGGCCCGCACGGCGGCGAGCGAATTCGCCACGGCCTGCTCGGTATCGTTGTGCGCGTGGATGCCGACGTTGGTGCCGGGCACCACCTTCACCACCTCGGAAACGATGGCCTCCACCTCGTGGGGCAGCGTGCCGCCATTGGTGTCGCACAGGACGACCCAACGTGCGCCGGCCTCATAGGCGGTGCGGGCGCAGGCGAGGGCGAAGTCGCGGTCTTCCTTGAAGCCGTCGAAGAAATGCTCGCAATCCACCAGCGCCTCGCGCCCGGCAGCAATCGCCGCTTCGACGCTCTCGCGGATGGAGGCGAGATTCTCCTCCTTGGTTGTCTCCAGCGCCACCCGCACCTGATAGGCTGAGGACTTAGCAACGAAGCAGATGGCATCGGACTGCGCCGCCAGCAACGCCGCCACGCCCGGATCGTTGGAGGCCGAGCGGCCCGGCCGCTTGGTCATGCCGAAGGCGGTCACGCGCGCCTTCGCCTCGTGCTTCTGCGCGAA
>JAYSCE010000616.1:0-2180 GCA_041915035.1 Xanthobacter sp. | reverse complement strand
AAGTACCCGGAAAATACCTGTGATCACCCCTGTTCCTCTCCCCGTCGGGGAGATGGTGGCTCGCGCGTCGGCGCGAGACGGGTGAGGGGTCGTAACCACCTACTGCAAATCGAGACCGGGAAGGACCACGGATTCGGCAACCGAACACACCGTTCATCCTTCGTCGGCCTTTACAGCCGCCAGCCCCGCGCGTACCTATCCAGCCATGACCGCTTGCATCCTAATTATCGGCAAAGCCTGCCTTGGCCCCTTCGGGGACCGGGACGCACGCGGCATCTGACCCCGTTGCTCACCGGCCCCGCCATCAGGCGCGGGAACATCCGGTGATCTGATGGCAGGGCCAGAACTGGACCGCCACATGTCTTCCGACACCGTGCCTGCCGCCACCGGTTTCAAGTCCTTCGCCTGGGCCGGCATCGTCCTCGCCCTTGCGGGTGCGGCCTTCTTTGCCACCAAGGGTATCGTCATCAAGCTCGCCATCCTCGAGGGCATCACCCCGGTGACCACCCTCGCCTGGCGCATGATCGTCGCCGTACCGATCTTCCTCACCGTCGGCTTCATCACCTGGCGTCGTGCGCTGGCCCGACGCCCCGCCGGCGCGCCGCCGCTCCTCACCGGGACGGTGCTGCTGCAGACCCTCGGCGTCGGCGTCATCGGCTACTACGTGGCGAGCTTCCTCGATTTCCAGGCGCTGGCCTACATCACCGCGCAGTTCGACCGGCTGATCCTGCTCACCTATCCGTTCTTCGTGGTGCTGTTCGGCGCCGTGTTCTTCAAGCGCCGCATCACCGTGCCGATGATCGCCGCGCTCCTCGTCAGCTATTTCGGCATCGCGCTGATCTTCTGGCACGACCTCTCGATCGAGGGCGACAACGTGCTGCTGGGCGCGGGCCTCGTCTTCGGCTCCGCCATTGCCTATGCCGCCTACCAGATCATGGCGAAGCCCCTGATCGACCGGCTGGGCGCCGAACTCTTCACCTCCATCGCCATGAGCGGCGCCGGCCCGGTGATCGTCACCCATTTCCTCCTGACCCATCCGGTCAGCGACCTCGCCGTCTCCGGCAACGGGTTCCTGCTGATGCTGGCGATCGGCACCGTCTCGACCGTGCTTCCCGCCTATTGCATCTCCGGCGCCATCGGCCTCATCGGGCCCGAGCGCACCGCCATCATCGGCAATATTTCGCCGGTCGTGACCGTCGGTCTCGCCATCTCCATCCTCGGCGAGGCCTTTACCCTCTGGCACGCCATCGGCACCGTGCTGGTGCTGGGCGGCGTGTTCCTGTTCACGCGCAAGGAAAAGCCCAGGGAAAAGGTGCTGGAGGAGAGCACGGCCTAGACGCACACGCCGGACGTCGATGAGCCCTGTAAGGACGAGCGAAGCGAGGACCTCGGCCGTCGGCCGCCCTATCGGAGGCGCAGCGAGGACTGGCCCACCGGGCCAGCCCGGAGCGGTGCGCGCCGCGAGATCAGATGTGGATCGCCCCGTCCCCGCACATCAGCGCCGCTTCCTTCACGGCCTCGCTGAGCGTGGGGTGCGCGTGCGTCGTGCGTCCCAGGTCCTCCGCCGAGCCGGAAAATTCCATCAGCACGGCGATCTCGTGGATCATCTCGCCGGCGTTCCGGGCAATGATCTGCGCCCCGAGCACACGGTCGGTGGTGACGTCGGCGAGGATCTTGACGTAGCCCTGCGTCGCCAGCATCGCCTTGGCCCGGCCGTTCGCGGTGAACGGGAACTTGCCGATCTTGTACTCGACGCCCGCCGCCTTCAGTTCGTCCTCGGACTTGCCGATCCAGGCCACTTCCGGGCTCGTGTACATCACCGAGGGGATGGTGCCGTAGTTCACGTGCGGCTGCTGCCCGGCGATGATCTCGGCCACCGCGTGGCCCTCGTCCATGGCCTTGTGGGCCAGCATCGGCCCCGCGATCGCGTCGCCGATGGCGTAGATGCCCGGCACGTTCGTCTTGAACTGCGCGTCGGTGCGGATGCGGCCGCGCTCGTCGAGCGCCACGCCCACCACGTCGAGCCCCAGCCCGTCGGTGTAGGGCTTGCGGCCCACCGCCACCAGCACGGCATCGGCCTCGGCATAACTCGCCTCGCCGCCGGCCGCCGGCTCGAGCCTGGCGCGCAGCGAGCCGTCGCCCTGCTTCTCGATCGCCGTCACCTTGGTGCCGAGCCTGAA
>JAYSCE010000615.1:0-2188 GCA_041915035.1 Xanthobacter sp. | reverse complement strand
AGCTATTACAACGCCATCCGCACCGCCTCGCCGAGCCAGATCGAGGCCATCGACATGGGCCGGCGCGGCCTCCACAACGAGGGATCGACGCTGCTGCAGGAACGCCTCGACGGCAAGGTGGTGGTGGATTTCGACACCGCCCGCCGCCTGTTCACGCTCATCTGCGCCCTGCACTGGAAAGGCTGACCGGCGATGGAGCCCCCTGCGGCGCCCCAGCGCTCAGCGCGGCCGCAATCGGTTCTCTTCATGTGCGGACAGAACGTGGTGCGCTCGGTCATGGCGTCCGCGCTCGCCCGGCATTTGTTCGGCAAGTCCATCTATGTGGGCTCGGCCGGCGTGATCGCCGGTGATCCCGACCCGTTCGTCACGGCGGTGATGGAGGAGATCGGCCTCGACGTGAAGAAGCACCGGCCGCAGAGCGTCGAGGACCTCGAGGAATATGAGGGCCTGAACTTCGACCTCGCCATCTCGCTCTCGCCCGATGCCCACCACCGCGCGCTGGAGCTGACCCGCACCAACGCCCTCAAGGTGGAATACTGGCCCACCCCCGACCCCACCGGCGAAGGCGGCAACCGCGAGCAGCGCCTCGACGCCTATCGCGAGGTGCGCGACGAGCTGGAGCGGCGGATACGGGCAAGGTTCCGGCAGGGGTAGGGGATGGGCGGGGCCGTCGCCTGCCCGAGAACCGTTCTCGCGCCCCGGACGCACACAGCGCCAGCGGAATGCGAGCCGGGGCCCAGCGCAACGGACCGCCGAAGGCGCTTCTTCTCCCCTGCGCTCTAAGGTTTCGCCCCGCTGCGCGGGAGTTCTTGCGCTGGGCCGCGGCTCGGCGCTCCACCTTCGGTGTCGCTTGTCCGGGGAGCGGCCCCCTCCACCGCCCATCCCCACATCCCGGCTTGTCTGCCGCGCGCGGCTCTGCAAGGGTGCCGCGACGTCAGACCAACGACGTCAGACCGAACGACTGGGGACTTCACCGCCATGGGTTTCAAGGGACTTCTCGCCTCCACCGCGCTCCTCGGCACCCTCGCATTGTCCGGCGCGGCCGCCGCCGATCCGGTGAAGGTGGGGCTGGTCTCGACCCTCTCCGGCCCCTCCGCCGTGCTCGGCCAGCACATGCGCGACGGCTTCCTGCTGGCGGTGAAGGAGCTGGGCGGCAAGCTCGGCGGGCAGGAGACCGAAGTGGTGGTCGTCGATGACGAGCTGAAGCCTGACATCGCCGTGCAGAAGGTGAAGGGCCTTCTGGAGCGCGACAAGGTGGATTTCGTGGCTGGCGTGGTCTTCTCCAATGTGATGGGCGCGGTGGCAAAGCCCGTCACGGCGAACGAGACCTTCCTCATCTCCGGCAATGCCGGCCCCTCCACCATCGCCGGCGCCGGCTGCAGCCCCTTCTTCTTCTCCGCCTCCTACCAGAACGACCAGAACCACGAGGTTCTCGGCAAGTACGCGCAGGACAAGGGCTTCAAGAAGGTGGTGCTGATCGCCCCCAATTATCAGGCGGGCAAGGATTCGCTGGCCGGCTTCAAGCGCTATTACAAGGGCGAGGTGGCGGACGAGATCTATACCCAGCTCGGCCAGCTCGATTTCTCCGCCGAGCTCGCCAAGATCGCCGCGGCCAAGCCCGATGCCGTCTTCACCTTCATGCCCGGCGGCATGGGCGTGAACCTCGTGAAGCAGTACCGGCAGGCGGGCCTCGCCGACACCACGCCGTTCCTCTCCGCCTTCACCGTGGACGAGACGACGCTCCCCGCCACAGGCGAGGCGGCGCTGGGCTTCTTCTCCGGCGCGGCCTGGGCGCCGGACCTCGACACGCCCGCCAACAAGGCCTTCGTCGCGGCGTTCGAGAAGGAATACGGCTACATCCCCGCGCTCTACGCGGCGCAGGGCTATGATGCCGCCAAGCTCATCGACAGCGCGCTGAAGGCCACCGGCGGCAAGACCGCCGACAAGGCCGCCGTGCGCGCGGCGCTGAAGAAGGCCGACTTCCAGAGCGTGCGCGGCAACTTCAAGTTCAACACCAACCAGTTCCCCATCCAGGATTTCTACCTCGTGAAGGTGGGCAAGCGGCCGGATGGGAAGGTGGAGACCATGGTGCAGGAGAAGGTCTTCTCCAACTATGGCGACGCCTATGCGGAAAAGTGCGAGATGAAGTGAGGCCCGGCCTCACTTCATCTCACACCCCGGCCGCCTG
>JAYSCE010000614.1:0-2190 GCA_041915035.1 Xanthobacter sp. | reverse complement strand
TTGCGCCCCTGCTTCATCCAGCGCAGCAGCAGGGCCTCCGCCTCGCGGGGCGTGAGGGAGAAGCCGCCCATGAGCCGGCCGGCCTCGTCCAGCGCCGCCTCGATCTCCTCATCCTCCTCGCCATGCTCGGCAATGAAGGCGCCGAGCCGTTCGCGCGCACGGGGCAGCAGCGTCTCGTCGAGAAAGGACAGGGGGCCGAGAACGCCCTCGATGTCCATCAGCACCACCTCTATGGCCATGGCTGCGCCTCTGCCTCTACGGCGCGCCAGTGTCGGGAAGGCGCCAGAACCGGCCCTCCCCGGCGCGCGGTCCGGGTCATTCGACAGGGCAAGCACCGGCCGTGCCAGCCGCGCGCTTTGGCTGAGGCGGCGGGCCATGTTACCCTCCGCCCCTGCCTTTTCCGATTTGCGAGCCCTCCTTTGCCTGCCGGTTGCCGCTGCCTTCTTGCCGGGCTGATCGCCTGGACCCTGGCGCTTTCCATCGCCGCTTCCGCACCGGCCCGCGCGGCGGATGCCGCCTTCACGCGGTTCATCGCCTCCTTGTGGCCGGAGGCGCAGGCGGCGGGCGTCTCGCGCGCCACGTTCGAGCGGGAGACGGCCGGCCTCGAGCCCGACTACAAGCTGCCCGACCTCGCTTTGCCCGGCCGGCCCTCGACGGGGGCCGGCGGACAGGCCGAGTTCGTGCAGGTGCCGGCGGCCTATGTGAAGGAGGCCACCATCGCCCGCCTCGCCGCCGAGGGGCAGCGGCTGATGCAGAAATACAAGGCGCCCCTCGACCGCATCGAGGCCATGTTCGGCGTGCCCGCCCCCGTGGTGCTGGCCATCTGGGGCCGCGAGACCGATTTCGGCCGCTACACCTCGCCCCACGACGCGCTCAAGGTGCTGGCGACGCAGGCCTATGCCGGCCGCCGGAAAGACCAGTACCGCACAGAGTTCATCCTCGCCCTCAAGATGCTGAACGACGGTGACGTGAGCCGGAAGGATTTCCGCGCCTCCTGGGCCGGGGCGACCGGCCTCACCCAGTTCCTGCCCTCCGATTACGTGAAGCACGGCGTCGACCTCGACGGCACCGGCCATGCGGACATCTGGCATTCCGTGCCGGACGCCCTCGCCTCCGCCGCCAAGCAATTGGCCGACAAGGGGTGGCAGCCGGGCGTGCGCTGGGCCTATGAGGTCTTGGCGCCGGTGAATGCCGACTGCACCATGGGCGTGCCGGAGTTCAAGCAGCCCATCGGCGAATGGATCCGCGCCCGCTACGCCCCCGTCCGCCGCCTCTCCGCCACCGAAGTGGCGCAGCCCGCCTCGCTGCTGCAGCCCGAGGGCACTTACGGCCCGGCGTTTCTCACCACGGCGAACTACTTCGTCATCAAGCAGTACAATTTCTCCGACCTCTACGTCCTGTTCGTCGGCCACCTCTCCGACCGCATGACCGACCCAGCGCCCTTCCGCACGCCGTGGTCGGCCTCCTCCCAGCTCAAGACGAAATCGGTGGAGGCGATGCAGAAGCACCTGGCACGGCTGGGACTCTATTCCGACAAGATCGACGGCAAGGCCGGCATGCAGACCCGCGCGGCGCTCGGCGCCTACCAGAAATCCGCCGGGCTCAAGGTGGATTGCTGGCCGAGCGAGGCGGTGCTGAACGCCATGAATGCCGGCCGCTGAGGCTCAGGGAATCGCCCGGTCCTCGTCCGGCCGGTGGAAGGCAAGGACGAGGACGACGGAGGAGAGCGCCAGCACTGCCATCAGGCCGAAGCCGTCGGCGAACGAGCCGCGCAGGGACAGCACGAAGCCGGTGATGACGGGCGCGACGAAGCCGGCCAGCGCGAAACAGAAGTCCATGATGCCGAGCGCGGTGGCCGCCTTCTCCGGCACGATGTCCACATTCACCGCGAAATAGGCCGCATTCGCCCCCATGGAGGCGGCGACCGCCAGCGAGATGCAGGCGATGGCTACCGGGAGGCTGGCGCTGAACGCCACCGGTACCACGGCGAGGGCCGCCACCAATTGCGTCCCGGCGATGAGGTAGGAGCGCGAGACGCGCAGCCGCCCCGTCGTCTTGAGGAGGTGATCCGACCAGCGCCCCAGCGCCCACAGCGCCACGGCGGCGCAGAGCCACGGCAGAACGGTGAAGGCGCCCACGGCGGCAAGGTTCAGCCCGTAGGATTGCTGCAGATAGCTCGGCAGCCACGCC
>JAYSCE010000613.1:0-2206 GCA_041915035.1 Xanthobacter sp. | reverse complement strand
GTCCTCGGCCTTAGGGACTATGTGAACAAGAACGGTTTTCCCGGGGTCGTGCTGGGGCTCTCCGGCGGGATCGATTCAGCTCTGTGCGCGGCCATGGCGGTGGATGCCCTGGGGCCGGAGCGGGTGCGCTGCCTGATGATGCCCTATCGCTTCACGTCGGAAGACAGCCTCAGGGATGCCGCCGCGGTGGCCGAGGCGCTGGGGGTAAGTTACGATGTCGTGCCCATCGCTCCTGCGGTCGAGGGGCTGGAAGCGGTGCTGGCGCCCCTGTTCGAGGGCACCGCGCGCGACGTGACCGAGGAAAATCTGCAGGCCCGCGTGCGCGGGACGCTCCTCATGTCCGTCTCCAACAAGTTCGGCGCCATGGTGCTGACCACGGGCAACAAATCGGAATTGTCCACCGGCTACGCCACGCTTTATGGCGACATGAACGGCGGCTTCAACCCCATCAAGGATCTCTACAAGACCGAGGTGGTGCGCCTCGCCCGCCTGCGCAACCGCTGGAAGCCGCCGGAGGCGCTGGGGCCGGACGGGACCATCATCCCCGACCGCCTCATCGACAAGCCGCCGAGCGCGGAGTTGCGCGAGGACCAGAAGGACGAGGACGCGCTGCCGGCCTACGGCGTGCTCGACACCATCCTCGCCCGGCTGGTGGAGGGGGAGAGTTCGGTGGACGAGATCGTCGCCGACGGCTTCGACCCAGCCATCGTGGCCCGCGTGGCGCGCCTGCTGGTGGGCGCCGAGTACAAGCGTCGGCAGGCCGCGCCGGGCGTGAAAGTGACCGGCCGCAACTTCGGTCGCGACCGCCGCTATCCCATCACCAACCGCTTCCGCGAGGACTAGGACGGCGAACTTGACGGCCCTAGGTCAGATGTCCTAAACGTTGCATTAGGACATTTGACCTAGGACTTTCCATGCCTGCGAGCGACACCCGTGCCGCCATCGTCGAGGCGGCGGACCGGCTGTTCTACGAGACCGGCTTCGCATCCACCTCGTTCGCCGACATCGCCGCGGCGGTAAAGCTCTCGCGCGGCAATTTCTATTATCATTTCAAGAGCAAGGACGAGATCCTCGCCGCCGTGATCGCGCTGCGGCTGGAGCGCACCCGGCAGATGCTGGAGCGATGGGAGGACGATCGGGCGGATGCCGAGGCGCGCATCCTGAGCTTCATCGGCATCCTCATCGCCAACCGCGCCAAGATCATGCGTTTCGGCTGTCCGGTTGGCACGCTCTGCAACGAACTCGCCAAGCTCGACCATGCCGCGGGCTCCGACGCTGCACGGCTCTTCACCCTGTTCCGCGACTGGCTCGCCCGCCAATTCCGCGCGCTTGGGCATAACGGGGAGGAGGCCGACCGGCTCGCCATGCACCTCCTCGCCCGCAGCCAAGGGGTGGCGACCCTCGCCAGTTCCATCGGTGACGCGGCCTTCATCGATGCCGAGGTCGCCGAGATGCGCGGCTTCGTCGCCGCCCATCGCCGTCCCGCCGCCCACGCCTGAACAGACGAGGGAAAAACCATGTTCGTCGTCCTGCTCCGCTTCGCTGCCAACCGCGCCGCTGCCCCCAGCCTCATGGAGGGGCACAATGCCTGGCTCCGGAAGGGTTTTGACGAGGGGATATTCCTGCTCACGGGTGGCATCGAGCCCAAGGCTGGCGGCGCCATCCTCGCCACCGCTGCTTCCCGCGTGGAGGTAGAAGCGCGCGTCGCGGAAGACCCGTTCGTTGCCGAGGGCGTGGTGGCGGCGGAGATCATCGAGATCGCGCCGGGCCGCACGGACCCGCGCCTGTCCTTCCTCGCCGCCTGATCGTCGAGGGAGGCGCCATCCTACCGTCGCCTAGTTGTCCGGATTTTTCTTTTCGCTGTTTGCACTTAGGCGGAGGTGTCTAGCCACGACGCAGCGCTGACGTTACGGTTGCGCCGGTCACAACCGGGCTGGTCACGAATGGATGAGTGGGCGCTTCTTGTTCTGGTGGTCCTCGCCTTTCCGGTGATGGCACTCGTGGGCTTCATCGTGGCGTTGCGCAGCCGGGGACGCATCCGCGTTTTGGAAGCGCGGGTCGCGGCGCTGGAAGCCCATGCAGGGCTTGCGCCCGCCGCGGCCTCGCCGGCATGGAGCCCCATGCCGGCGGCCGAGATGCCGCAGCCGAAGGAAAGCCCGCTGGCGCGGCTCGTCCGGCCGCCCGAGCCTCCGGCGCCGCTCGCTCC
>JAYSCE010000612.1:0-2206 GCA_041915035.1 Xanthobacter sp. | reverse complement strand
TGCTCACCTCCACGCCCACGGCGCGGCCGTTCTCGAACAGCACGCGGCGCGCCTGCGTCTCGGTGAGGATGGAGAGGTTGGCGCGGCCCTTGGCGGGCGTGAGATAGGCCTTGGCGGCGCTGACGCGGAAGCCGTTGCGGGTGGTGAGCTGGTAATAGCCGACGCCCTCCTGGCGGGCGCCGTTGAAATCCTGGGTTTCCGGCACGCCGAGCGTGCGGCCGGCCTCCTTGATGACTTCGATGAGCGGGTGCTTGCGCGGGATCGAACTCACCGTCACCGGCCCGCCGGTGCCGTGCAGCGGGTCGTCCCCGAAGCGGGTGTTGTCCTCGAGCTTGCGGAAATAGGGCAGCACGTCGTCGAAGCCCCAGCCGGTGGCGCCGCGCGCCGCCCAGCCGTCGTAATCCTCCTTCTGGCCACGGATGACGATGAGGCCGTTGATGGAGGAGCAGCCGCCGAGCACGCGGCCACGGGGCCAGTAAATCCGCCGGTCTCCCATGGTCGGCTCGGGTTCCGTATGGAAGCGCCAGTTGAGGCGGTCGTTCCACATGGTCTTCCCGTAGCCCATGGGCACGTGAATCCAGGGATTTGTATCCTTGGGGCCGGCCTCGACCAGAGCGACGCGGCTTTTGCCGTCTTCACTCAGGCGATTGGCCAGAACACAACCCGACGACCCGGCGCCGATGACGACGAAGTCGAAGTTTTCCTCGCCTTGCATGGCAGTTTCCTCTCTGCGGATCTGACGATGCGACGAAGGGATGAGACGAGTCAATGCATATTTTGAACTGAAATGTCTCATTCAGTGAGATTTATGTTGTGCAGTGCAAGCGCGGCGGTGTGCGCCTGCGTTCTGTTTGACAGCCGGGTGCCAGCCGCTAAGGGTGCGGCGGGTGGAGAGGCTGACGATTCAGATGGCCAAGGCGAAACAGCAGCTGGAGACGGCGGACAAACCCGAGAAGCCGGAGGAGCGCGACAACGCCTCCGCGATGCTCAGGGCGCTGGATCTGCTGGGCGAGATCGCCCGGTCCGAGACCCCCCTCGGCGTGCCGGAGCTGTGCGTACGCCTCTCCTTGCCCAAGCCCACCGTCCACCGCCTGTGCCAGAAGCTGGAGGCCGAATCCTATCTCCTGCGCGAGCCGGACGGCCGGCGCTTCGCGACCGGCCCGCGCTTCCTGCGCATGGGCTTCGACATGCTGCGTAACTCGGTGAGTGCCGAGCGTCGCGGCATCCTGGAAGGGCTCGTGGACGTGGCGGGGGAGACCTGCAATTTCGTCACCCGCGTGGGCTCGGAAGCGATCTATCTCGACCGTGTGGAGGCGGCCTGGCCCCTGCGCCTGCATCTGGAGGTGGGCTCGCGCGTGCCCATGCACTGCACGGCCTCGGGCAAGCTCTTCCTCTCCGCCATGCGCCCGGTGCAGCGCCGGCGCATCCTCGAGACGTTGCACCTGAAGGCGCAGACGCCAAACACCATCACCACTGTCGAGGCGCTGGACGCCGAGCTGGAGCGCATCGCGAAGAACGGCTACAGCACCGACGATCAGGAATTCCTGGAAGGCCTCGTCGCCATCGCCGTCCCGGTGAAGGACCGGCGCGGCGTGGTGGTGGCTGCGGTGGCCTGCCACGGCCCCTTGCCCCGTTTCTCGCTGGAGAAGGCCAAGGCCCTGGTGCCCAACCTCAAGGACGCGGCGGAACGGCTGGCCGCCACCCTTCCCGATTCCGGCGACGACGACACGGACAGCTGACGCGCGGCGGGCGGCGGATCCGGGCGGACCTCCCCCGGCGGGGAATGGTCGCCATGGGCGGCGGCCTCTAGCATCCGGGCCATCCACGGCGACCGGCGCCGGCATCGATTCGAGAAGGTCCCGCATTATGACGCAGGCCCCGCGCGCGCCGCTCCGCGCGCTTCTGGTTGTTCTGGCCTCGGCCTGCCTTGCGTCTGCCGCCTGCGCGCAGGAGCGGATGCGGCCCGGCCTCTGGGAGGTCACGACGGAGATGGCGCCGGCCCGTCCCGGAATGGCCGGCCTGCCGGGCATGGGCGCCCCACAGCAGCGCTGCATCTCCGACGTGGAAGCGGCCCAGGCCAACGGCACCGCCGCGCAGGTGCGCGCGGCCCTCGCGGCCGAGGCGAAGGACTGCACCTTCGACGATGTGAAAGTGGAGGCGGATCGCGTCTCCTACCGCCAGACCTGCGGCGATTTCGGGCAGGTCT
>JAYSCE010000611.1:0-2208 GCA_041915035.1 Xanthobacter sp. | reverse complement strand
GTGGGTGAAGCCGGCGGTGATGCTCTTGTTCAGCGTCGAGCCGGTATCGGCCACGGAGGTGGTGACGGTGAGGTCGGGCGCGAGCTGCTGCTGGGCGCTCACCGTGGGCAGAAGCTGGGACGAGGTGCTCGTGGCCTTGGTGGTGACGGCGAAGGTCGTGCCCATGTCCGTCAGCTTGAGGCTGAGCGACTTGTCGGTCTCCCACGCCTGCGAACCGGCCTTGACCTGATAGGTGTCGGCCAGCGTCGCCGCGAGGCCTGAGCTGAGGGGAATGGTGCGCTCGAAGGTGGTGGCGAGCTTGCTCGCCGCATCGTTGGGATCGACCGAGACATTCACCGTGCCCTTCTCCCACACCATCCAGTCCGGCAGGCGGGAGACGGTGACCTTGGCATAGGCGGTCCCGCCGAGGCCGTCTGCGCTCTGCCCGACCGTGGGCGCAACGCTCGATCCGGCGGCCGACAGGTCGAGGCCGACCACGGCGCCATAGTCCTGCACAGGAGTTGAATAGGTGAGCGAGGTCGAGCCGTCGGCCTTCAGGGCCGTCTTCGCCTCTGTCCCGTCGGCGAGGGCAGGCGCGGCGGTGAAGAGCGGTGTCGCCACAAGGGCGGCACAGGTGAAGGGGCGGATCGCCATGGGTCTCGACCTCCCGGGGCAGAGGGTGGGCGGCGGAACAGTGGCGGCGCACGCAGCTACCGTTCCTCTCGGTTCGCTTGGTCGAGGATGGATGGGGAAAAGTTAAGGCGGAATTGTTGCGCTGCAGCGTCGTCCACACCATGCGCCCTCTGCATGGCTTTTGCGCCACAGCCGCACTGTCACGCCTTGCCGCCGGGCCGGGCGCGTCCTAATCCCCGCGCGGGAGGATGATAATGACACAGCCGGACCTTTCGAGCGTGACCCTCGACCTGCTCACCCGCATCGCCGGGGCTCTGGAGCGCCTCGCCCCGCCCGCGGTGCCGACCCCCGACTTCGACGCGGCCGACGCCTTCGTCTGGCACACCGATCCGATCCGCTTCGAGCCGGTGCCGCGCGTCAACCGGGTGGAAATGGATCTGCTGCAGGGCATCGACCGGGTGCGCGACCAGCTGGTGGAGAACACCGAGCGCTTCGCCCGCGGCCTTCCGGCCAACAACGCTCTGCTCTGGGGCGCGCGCGGCATGGGCAAAAGCTCGCTGGTGAAGGCCTCCCACGCCGCCATCAACCGGTCGCTGGCCGATGACGGCGCGCGGCTGAAGCTGGTGGAGATCCACCGCGAGGACATCGAAACCCTGCCGGCGCTCATGGGGCTGGTGCGCGGCTCCCATCACCGCTTCATCGTCTTCTGCGACGATCTCTCGTTTGATTCCGACGATACGTCCTACAAGTCGCTGAAGGCGGTGCTTGAAGGCGGCATCGAGGGGCGGCCGGACAACGTGATCTTCTACGCCACGTCCAACCGCCGCCATCTGCTGCCGCGCGACATGATGGACAACGAGCGGTCCACCGCCATCAATCCCGGCGAGGCGGTGGAGGAGAAGGTCTCCCTCTCCGACCGCTTCGGCCTGTGGCTCGGCTTCCACAAGTGCAGCCAGGACGAATACCTCGCCATGGTCGCGGCCTATGTGGAGCACCACGGCATTCCGGCGACGGAAGAGGAGTGGCGGCCGAAGGCGCTCGAATGGGCCACCACCCGCGGCGCCCGCTCCGGCCGGACGGCCTACCAGTTCGTGCAGGACCTCGCCGGCCGGCTGGGGGTGGCGCTGAAGGCGGCGTGAGGCTGGTGCCCCCGGCCCCGCCGGATGTCCCGCTGCCATCCCGTCGCCCTCCGGCTCGACCGGAGGGCCCATGGTGAGGTTGGTCGCCGCGTCCGGGCGGCTGTCACGGTGGGGGGTCCTCCGGTCGAGCCGGAGGACGACGGCGGTCTGGATTGGCAGCGCCAAGCCGCCCGCTCACCCCTCAGCGATGACCTGCAGGAACTGCTGTCCGTAGCGCATCAGCTTGGCCTCGCCGATGCCGGAGATCATGCCCAGTGCCTTCATGGACGTGGGCTTCAGCTCGGCGATGGCCATCAGGGTGGTGTCGTGGAAGATCACGTAGGGCGGCACGCCCTGCGCGCGCGCCAGCTCCAGCCGGAGCTTCTTCAGTTTCTGGAACAGCGCCTCGTCCGCCGGATCGGCCAGAGCGGCGGAAGGGCCGCGCCCGCCGCCGGTGACACGGGCGGCGCGGGGGCGG
>JAYSCE010000610.1:0-2210 GCA_041915035.1 Xanthobacter sp. | reverse complement strand
GGCTATCCCCATCCGCAGGTGTCGGTGCGCCTCGTGGGGCCGGAGGCGCCGGAGAGCGGGGAGCTGGAGATGAAGAGCCCGGCCGTGATGCTCGGATATCACAACCGTCCGGACGTGCGCTCGCCCCTCACGGCGGATGTATTCTACCGCACCGGCGACGTGTTCCGCCACGACGCGGACGGCTTCTATTATTTCCTCGGCCGCACCGACGACATGTTCGTCTGCGGCGGCGAGAACATCTTCCCCGGCGAGGTGGAGGCCGTGTTGGACAAGCACCCGCAGGTGCTCCAGTCCTGCGTCGTGCCGGTGCCGGACGAGATCAAGGGCGAAAAGCCCGTCGCCTTCGTGGTGCGTCGTCCGGGCGCCGATATCGGAGAGGAGGCGCTCAAGCAGTTCATGCTCGCCAACGCCCCCGCCTACCAGCATCCGCGCCGCATCTGGTTCCTGGAGCAGATGCCTCTCGCCACCACCAACAAGATCGACCGCAGCGCGCTCAAGCGGCGCGCGATGGCAGAGATGAGGCAGGCCGAAATCAGCGCGGGGAGCCCGGTATGAACGTCATCGCCCCGCCCCGCGCGGTGCCGGATCAGGCGTGGGTGGCCGAGGCCATCGCCCGCATCGAGGCGGACATCAACCGCTCGGCCGACACCCATCTCATCCGCATCCCGCTGCCGCGCGTGCCGGGCATCACGCTCTATCTGAAGGACGAATCGAGCCACCCCACCGGCAGCCTCAAGCACCGGCTGGCGCGCTCGCTCTTCCTCTATGCCCTGTGCAACGGCTGGATCGGGCCGGACACGACCATCATCGAATCTTCCTCCGGCTCCACCGCCATTTCGGAAGCCTATTTCGCGCGCCTGCTGGGCCTGCGCTTCATCGCGGTGATGCCCCGACGGACCTCGGCGGAGAAGGTCGCGGCCATCGCCTTCGAGGGCGGCGAGCCCCACCTCATCGACGGCTGGAACACCTCGCAGGAGGCGCGCCGCCTCGCGGAGGAACTGGACGGCCATTACATGGACCAGTTTACCTTCGCCGAGCGCGCCACCGACTGGCGCGGCAACAACAACATCGCCGAGAGCATCTTCTCGCAGATGGCGTGGGAGCCGCACCCGATCCCCGACTGGGTGGTGTGCAGCGCCGGCACGGGCGGCACGGCGGCGACCATCGGCCGCTTCATCCGCTACCGCAAGTTCCCCACACGGCTCTGCGTGGCGGACCCGGAAGCGTCCGTCTTCCACCGCCATTATGCCGACCGCTCGCTGATGCAGGTGGATGCCTGCAAGAGCGTCATCGAGGGCATAGGCCGCACGGTGGTGGAGCCCTCCTTCATCCCCTCGGTGGTGGACCGGATGGCGGTGATTTCCGATGCGGCGAGCATCGCCGCCGCCCGCCGGATCAGCGCCGTCATCGGCCGCGCCTGCGGTGGCTCCACCGGCACCAACATCTCCGCCTGCGTGGACCTCATCGAGGAGATGGCGGCGGGGGGGAAAGGCGGGTCCATCGTCACCCTTCTGTGCGATTCCGGCGCGCGCTACCGTTCCACCCTGTATGACGATGCCTGGCTCGCCGAGCACAGCATCGACTTGTCGCCCCACATCGCGCGGCTCGATGCCGTGTTCGGCCCTCAGCCATCTGCCCCTGTTTCTTGCTAAGCTTCCTCTTCTTCGGGACAGCACCATGACTGCATCGTTCGATTGGTCCGCCGGCTATCCCTCGCGGCGCCTGCCCGTGTTCGGCAACAATGTGGTCTCCACCTCCCATCCGCGGGCGGCGCAGGCGGGGCTGTCCATGATCGCGCGGGGCGGCAATGCGGTGGACGCCGCTATCGCCGCCGCCGCCGTCATGGCCATCGTGGAGCCGTGCAGCAACGGCCTCGGCTCGGATGCCTTCTGCATCCTCTGGGACGGCAAGGGCCTGCATGGCCTCAACGCCTCGGGCTTCTCGCCCGCCGCCTGGACCCCCGACTACTTCCGCGCCAAGTACGGCGCCGACGCCAAGACCCTGCCCCAGCGCGGCTGGGATGCGGTGACGGTGCCCGGCGCGGTGGCGAGCTGGGTGGCGCTCTCCGAGCGTTTCGGCAAGCTGCCCTTCGCGGACCTGCTCGAACCGGCCATCGCCATCGCCGAGCGCGGCTTCCTCGTCTCCACCAATGTGCAGCACAAATGGGCCGCCGCCGCGACCCTGCCACAGCTCACCGGCCAGCCCGGCTT
>JAYSCE010000609.1:0-2226 GCA_041915035.1 Xanthobacter sp. | reverse complement strand
CATCTCCATCACCTTGATGCCCCAGCGGGCGAAGCCGCCGATCTCCGCATGGCCCTTGATGCCGCGCACGAGATCCCGGTTGGCGATGGCGGAGCGGACGGTGGCGTCGATGTCCACGCAGTCCGGGCTGTAGAGATTAGGGTAGTAATGGCCTTCGAGGCCGCCCACGAGATAGGCCGAGAGGAAGGCATAGATGCGGGTGTCGGACGGCTCGGCGATGAACTTGCGGAAGCCGGGCCGAGTCATGCAGGAGGGGCCGCCCTGGTCGATCACGGTGGTGACGCCGGAATGCACGCCCACCATGTCCGGGTTCAGGCCGAAGCGGCCGGTCACGTACTGGTAGATATGGCCGTGGGTGTCGATCATGCCCGGCAGCACCAGCTTGCCGGAGACGTCGATGGTCTCGGTGGCGCTGGAGGGGAGGATCGTCTCCTCAACGGCGGCGATGCGTCCGTCGCGGACGGCCACGTCGCGGATGCCGTCAATGCCATTGGCAGGGCAGATGACATGTCCGCCCTTGAGGAGGATATCGTAGCCGGCGGGTTCAGCCATCAGGGGTCTCCGTTCCTGCGTGCGGTCGTTGGGACCGCTTTTGGAAAAGCGAAGCATACGTCGCATTTTTCAAATGCAGGGGGCATGCCAGTTTTGATTTGGATCAATTTTTCGAGATCGGCGCCGGGCGCCAGAGGGGATGGGTCGTGACGAGATCGCGTAAAGATTCAAGGGGCTCCAACGTTGAACCGGATGTCGTCGCCGACGCGGAGTGGCCGCTGTCCGACCGCCCCGGCTTCCTTGCGAGACGGGTGCATCAGATCCACGTCAGCCTGTTTTCTGAGCTGTGTGCCCCGTTCGGCGTAACGCCCGTGCAGTACAGCCTGCTGTCGGCGCTGGCGGGTCGGGAGGAGGCGGACCAGACCACCCTTTCACGCATCGTCGCGCTGGACCGCACCACCACCACCGGAGCCTTGAAGCGCCTTGAGGTGCGTGGCCTGGTGCGGCGCGGCACCTCGGCCACGGACCGGCGCTCGCAAAGCTGCTCGCTGACCGACGAGGGCCGTCGCATGCTGGAAGAGATGGAGGCCGCCGCGCGCCGAGCCCATGCGGTGACGGTGGAGATGCTCGCGCCCGAGGAGCGCCGGCAATTCATTGAGGCCATGAAGAAAATCGTCGCGGCCCATGGCGGGCGGCAGGCGTCGTCCGATCTGCTCTGATTTCGGCCGCTTCCGCCTAAAAAGTGGGCGGCGCGCAATCGGGCAGGCGGCTAGAGCACCGGCCCGAGCATCGCGATCGTATTGTTCCACAGGCGGCGCGGCGCGCTGAAGGCGTCGGCGTCGTCCTGGGTCACCGGCGTCGCTGCGTTGAGGAACACCTGCTGGCGCGCCCGCATGGCGCGGGTGAAGGCGCCATCGCAGAGCAGGATGTTGTTCTCCGCATTCAGCTCGAAGCTGCGGCGGTCGATATTGGCCGAGCCGATCAGCGTGACCTCGCCGTCGAGGGTCAGCGTCTTGGCGTGCAGCAGGCCGCCGACATATTCGCGGATCTCCACGCCCGCCTCCAGCAGCTCGCTGTAATAGCTGCGGCTCGCTGCGGCGACGATCCAGCTGTCGTTGCGCTTGGGAAACACGATGGTGGTCGCCACCCCGCGCCGGGCGGCCGAGCAGAGCGCAGCCTGCAGAGGTTCGTCCGGCACGTAATAGGGCGTGGTGATGACGAGCTCGCGCCGCGCGGCGTTCATCAAGGCCACAAAGGTCTCGGGCATGGCCGAGTAGCGCACCCCGGCCCCGGTGCCGATCACCTGCGCCACGAAACCGGGCTCCGGCGGGGGCAGGGGTTCGGCGAAGAGGGGAGCGAGGTCTTCCTCCACCTGCGCCATCCAGTTGCTCGCGAACAGATGCTGGTTCTGCCGCACCACGGGCCCCTCGAAGCGGGCCATTACGTCCACCCAGGGGGCGAACTTCGCCTTCACGGCGAAGGCGGCATCGGCGCAGTTTTGGCTGCCGCAATAGGTGATGCGGTTGTCGATCACCACGATCTTGCGGTGGTTGCGCATGTCGATGCGCCCCTTGAACGGGCGCAGCAGCGGGTTGCCGATGGGCAGGGCCGTGGCGAGATGGACCCCCGCTGCCGCCATGTCGCGCCAAAGGGGCGAGCGGATGAGCGCGCGCGAACCGAGATCGTCCGCCATGGCCCGACAGACGACGCCCCGCGCAGCCGCCCGCTTCAGCG
>JAYSCE010000608.1:0-2230 GCA_041915035.1 Xanthobacter sp. | reverse complement strand
CTTCGCCATGAGGGCCTGGAATTTCGCAAGCCGCCCCGCATCGAAGGCCGAGGGGCGGATGGCGAAATTCTCCATCAGCATGGAAGCGCCGCCTTGGGTGGGGCCGTTTTCCTGGGTGATGACGTAGGGGCCGGTGACCACCTTGCCGTAGATGCGCCCGTAGGCCTCCGCGGCCTTGCCCGAGGGGCCGCCCGGCTGGGTCATCAGCAGCAGCGGAGCGGTGTCGATCTGCGCGGCGACCAGCCCCTCGATACGCAGGTTGACCTTCGCCGGTGCAGCCTGCCCATCGGCGGGGGCGGCTGCCGGCAGGACATAAGAGGCGGTCGAGCGATCGATGATGAGGCTGCGGATCGCGCCCGCATTGATGCCCTCGGCGGCGAGATTGGTGTAGGTCGCCTCCATGGGTGGGGCGCCGGCCGGCGCCATGCGGACCCGGGTCTCGGGGATCGTCACCTTGGCGGCGGTCGTGGCGGCCAACTGGCGCAGCGCCACGCGCAAGGCACCGTAGGCGCCGCCGCCCTCACCGGCGGCGATCAGCGTCATCGGGCCATTGTAGCGGTCGATCATCACCTGCGGCAGGTTGTAGGTGATCGTGCCACCCTGCGCCGCGTCACCGCTGAGCGTCACTTCCACGCCGTCGAGGTCGAGGGCTTCCAGCGTCACCCGCCGGTCGATGGGCTTCTCGCTGCCCCGCGCGAGGAGGCGTGCGATCTTCACGGCGGCTGCGCCGTCTGCCGAGGCGATGGCAATCCCGGAGACGGTCACGGCGCGGCCGGCCGGGTCGAACCCGGCATCGGTGAAGGAGGCCTTGCTGCCGGCCGCGCGGATGCCTGCGAACGCCTGATCCACCTCCGCCCGCACCTTGGCCCGCGACCAGGCGGCGAAGCCGAACCAGCCGCCCGCCGCCAGCACGGCGACGATACCGACTGCAACGGCAACCCTGGTCCAGATCCCGCGCCCCGCCTTCCCCTCGCTCATGTCCATTCCTTTCGGGCATCCGCCCGCATCAGACCCGCCGCCCCAGCGGCCGTGAGACCAAATCGCAGGCGCCCAAATCACGGGCCCACACAAGGCCTGCCCAAGATCGCGTCACCTGCGTCCCTCAGAGCCGCCATGCGTGCGCAACATAACCTAATTTGTGCGGTCCACCGTGACATAAGCATGCGTGGCAGTTAGGTTGCCGCCCGATTTTCCGCGACGTTCGTTATTCACGAAGGGGGAGGGGCATGGCGTCCAACATTTCCGAGGATCTGCGTTCGGGCGCACTTTATTACCATCGCACGCCGCGGCCGGGAAAGCTTGAGATCCAGGCCACCAAGCCCCTCGGGAATCAGCGCGATCTCGCCCTCGCCTATTCCCCCGGCGTCGCCGCCGCGTGCGAGGCCATCGCCGCGGATCCCCTGCAGGCCGCCGAGCTGACCATCCGTTCGAATCTCGTGGGCGTCGTCTCCAACGGCACCGCCGTGCTCGGTCTCGGCAATATCGGACCGCTCGCCGGCAAGCCGGTGATGGAGGGCAAGGCCGTCCTGTTCAAGAAATTCGCCGGCATTGACGTGTTCGACATCGAGATCGATGCCCTGACCGTCGAGCGCATGGTGGACGTGGTGAGCGCGCTGGAGCCCACCTTCGGCGGCATCAACCTTGAAGACATCAAGGCGCCCGAATGCTTCGAGGTGGAAGCCCAACTGCGCCAGCGCATGAAGATTCCGGTCTTCCACGACGACCAGCACGGCACCGCCATCATCGTCGCCGCCGCGGTGCGCAACGCGCTGGAGATCGGCAACCGCAAGATCGAGGATCTCAAGATCGTCACGTCGGGTGCCGGCGCGGCCGCGCTGGCTTGCCTTGGCCTCCTCGTCACGATCGGCGCGAAGAAGGAGAACATCTGGGTCACGGATATCGAGGGCGTGGTCTATGACGGCCGCAACACCCTCATGGATCCCTACAAGGAGATCTACGCCCAGAAGACCGACAAGCGCACCCTCGACGAGGTGATCGACGGCGCGCACATCTTCCTCGGCCTTTCCGCCGGCGGCGTGCTGAAGCCGGAGATGGTGAAGAAGATGGCGGACAAGCCGCTCATCCTCGCCCTCGCCAACCCCATGCCCGAGATCATGCCCGAAGCCGCCCGTGAGGCGCGCCCGGACGCCATGATCTGCACCGGCCGGTCGGATTTCCCGAACCAGGTCAACAACGTCCTGTGCTTCCCCTACATCTTCCGCGGCGCGCT
>JAYSCE010000607.1:0-2248 GCA_041915035.1 Xanthobacter sp. | reverse complement strand
TGCTGCGCGAGGCGTTAAAGGCCATGGGCCGTGCCGACCTCATCGGCCCGCGCCCCGACCAGCTCATCCCCGCGCATCAGCCGCCCGGCACCGGCAAGGCCGCCGGCACGCGCCGCCCAGTGCGGCCCGCCTCTGCGGGCGCACAGCGCTTTACCACCAAGGGTGTCCCACTGCGCAAGAAGTGAGGCGGCCTATTCGGCGGCTGCATCCGTCTCGGTCGGCGCCGCCTCGCGCTGAAGCACGGCGGCGAAGAAACCGTCCGTGTCGTGCCGCGCGGGCGTGAGCGCCAGATAGTCGGGATGCGCCGAGCCTGCGATCTGCGGCGCCACCTCGCTGAGAGGAACGACGCGGAACGCGGGATGTGCAGCGAGGAAGGCGGCCACCTGATCCTCGTTCTCCTCGGCCAGAAGCGAGCAGGTGGCGTAGACCAGCCGGCCGCCCGGCTTCACCAGGCGCGCCGCGCTGGCGAGGATGCGGGCCTGAAGCGGCAAAAGCGCCTCCAGCCCCGGCCCCAGCACGCGCCAGCGCGCATCGGGATTGCGCCGCCACGTGCCGGTGCCGCTGCACGGCGCATCCACCAGCACGCGGTCGAAACCACCCTTGTGGCGTTTCACCCAGCGGTCGGTTTCGCTGGCCAGCGCCCGAGTCTCGATATTGTGCAGGCCGGCCCGGCGGAACCGCTCGGCGGCGCGCTTCAGGCGGCCGTCCAGCACGTCGCACGCGATGACATGGCCCTTGTTTTTCATCTGCGCGGCAATCGCCAGCGTCTTGCCGCCGGCGCCAGCACAGAAGTCCACCACCCGATCACCGGGCTTGGCATCCACCACGACGGCGACCATCTGGGAGCCCTCGTCCTGGATCTCCACCTCGCCGGTCTTCAGCATGGGCAGGCGGTTGAGCGCTGGGCGCTCGCTGACCCGGATGCCATAGGGTGACAAGGGCGACAGCTCGGCCGGCAGGCCGAGGGCGCGCAGGGCCGCCAGCATCTGCGCGCGATCAGCCTTGATGGGATTGACGCGCAGGTCGAGGGGCGCCGGCGCGAGCGTCGCCGACATCTCCTGGGCGAAGGCCTCGCCGAACCGGCGGTGGAGAGCCTCTGCCGCCCAGTCGGGGCACTCGTAGCGCACGTCGTCCGGCATGGAGGCGTGATCGATCCGCGCGCCCTGCAGCTTCACCAGCAGCGCGCGCTCGTGATCGGTCAGCGGGGAGGGACCGAACTTCACGCCCGAGAACAGCGCCTGCACCTGATCCCGCGTCTTGCCGCCGCCGAGCATCAGCCAAGCCAGGAGCCGGTTTCGCGGCGTGTCCGGCCGTCCGTGCCGCTTCAACCACCAGCCGAGGCGGGCGTGGTGGCGCAGCAGGATGTAGAGCAGTTCGGAGATCGGGCCCCGCTGCACCGCCGGAATGTCGCGCCGGGTGTGGAAGAAGTCGGATACGACGGCATCGGCCGGACGCGCGAGGGCGTCGACCTCCTCGGTCAAATCGAGGGTTGCTTGGAGGACTGCGGCGAAGCTCACTGAGGCACGATCAGGCTGGAAACGGGGCGGCACCATAGGCGAAGGCGCCAGCCTTGGCCATCGCGGGTGATCTTCAGACCGTTGCCAGCATCTCCAGCAGGGCATCGCGGGCCTCCGCGATGCGGCGGTACTCCGCATCGCTGCCACCGGCGTCAGGATGGGCGGTCTTCGCGCGACGGCGGAAAGCGGCGTTGATGTCGGTGGCTTCCAGCCGTCCATCCAGCGGGAGGCCGAGGGCTTCGCGGTGGGCGCTGTCGTCCTCGCCGCCCTCGAACATGGACATGAGCGCCCGGCGGGCCTTCTGCGCGGCGAGGCGCAGTTCCACCTGATCCTCCTGCCAGCGCCGGCGGGACATGACGAAGCAGGCGCCGAAGGCGATGCGGCCCGTCTCCTCCAGCTCATCCAGGCTGAACGGGCCGACGATGCCATAGGGCGCATCCAGCCACGCCTGCCGCGCGCCGGCGCCGGTCTCGACCCGGCCGATGGTGACCATGTCGAGCACGCCCAGCGAGCCGTTCCAGACGACCCATTGCTCCGTCCCGCTCGAACCCATGTCGGTCATGCGACGCGCCTCGTGCCTGCCCGCGCATGTGTCTGACACGAGCCGATCCCGGATGCGCGTCCACGCCCTCTCTCTGTCGGAAAGGCGCCGCGGCCGCACGTCCGCAAGCCGGACATGCAGGACTGGCGCCAGATCGGGCGTGTCCTATGGTTCCGCGTCGCGGATGCCC
>JAYSCE010000606.1:0-2249 GCA_041915035.1 Xanthobacter sp. | reverse complement strand
GGGGGAGAGCACGATGGCGTCCGGCTTCTCGGCCAGCACGTCCTCCACGCTCACGGTGTCGTTGCGGTGAACGGTGACGGTGGCGCCAAGCTCGCCGAGGTAATGGACGAGGTTGTAGGTGAAGCTGTCGTAATTATCGATCAGCGTGACCTTCGGGGACTTCGTGGCGGACATCTGGAACTCCGGCCCCGCGCCGCTTCAGCGGGAATGGCGGGTGTTAAGGCGAGGAATGACGGGCGGTCAATGGTGATGGGCTCTTGCCGTCGCCCTCCGGCTTGACCGGAGGGCCCATGGATCCTCCGGTCAAGCCGGAGGATGACGGCGCTCGGTGGCTGAGCCTGTCCCTCTCCCTCAAGGGGAGAGGGAGCTAGGGCTGCTCCCGCTTCACCATCGCTCGCGACGTGTCATCTCCATCAGAGCCATCCCCTCACTGCCCCTTGCCGGCGCGGGCGGCGAAGCGGACGGCTTCCTCGCCGGCGCGGAACAGGGCCTTGGCCTTGTTCACGCATTCCTGGTGCTCGCTCTCGGGCACCGAGTCGTAGACGATGCCAGCGCCGGCCTGGACGAACATGCGCCCGTCCTTCACCACCGCCGTCCGCAGCACGATGCAGGTGTCCATCTCGCCATTGGCACCGAAATAGCCGATCGCGCCCGCATAGATGCCCCGCTTGTCCTTCTCCAGCTCGTCGATGATTTCCATGGCCCGCACCTTGGGCGCGCCGGAGACCGTGCCGGCCGGAAAGCCCGCAGCGAGCGCGTCCACCGCGTCGAAGCGCCTATCGATGGCGCCTTCCACGTTGGAGACGATGTGCATCACCTGGCTGTAGCGCTCGATGAAGAAACTGTCCGTCACCTTCACCGTGCCGATGCGGGAGACGCGGCCGGCATCGTTGCGGCCGAGGTCGAGCAGCATCAGATGCTCGGCGCGCTCCTTGGGGTCGGCGAGCAGTTCGGCCGCCAGCGCCTCGTCCTCGGCATGGGTGGCGCCGCGCTTGCGGGTGCCGGCGATGGGACGGATCGTGACCTTGCCATCACGCACCCGCACGAGAATCTCCGGCGAAGAGCACACCACCGAGAAGCCGTCGAAGTTGAGATAGACGAGGAACGGCGCCGGATTCACGCGGCGTAGCGCCCGGTAGAGGGCGAAGGGCGGCAGGGTGAACGGGCTCTCGAAGCGTTGGGAGAGCACCACCTGGAAGATGTCGCCGGCGCGGATGTAGTCCTTCGCCTTCTCCACCATGGCGCAGAAGTCGTCTGCGCTGGTGTTGGAGACCTGCGAGACCTCGCCGTGGAACGGCTCTGGCGCGGGGTGGGCGATGGCACGGTCGAGGTCCGCCACCACCTGGTCGAGCCGGGTGATCGCAGCCTCCCACGCGGCACGGGGCGAGACGCCCTCCTTCGCGCGAACAGGGGTGACGGCGGTCAGCTCGTCTTTCACCGCGTCAAACACGACCATGATTGTGGGACGGATGAGCAGGGCTTCGGGCACGCCGATGGGATCGGGCTTGGCCGGGCCAAGCTTCTCCATCTGCCGCACCATGTCGTAGCCGAGATAGCCGAAAACGCCGGCCGCCATGGGCGGGGCGCCCTCCGGCAGCTCGATGGCGGATTCGGCCAGCAGTGACCGCAGCGCGGTCAGCGGCGGCTCGGCGCAGGGCACGAAGGCGGCCTTGTCGGCATCCGGCGCGCGGTTGATCTCGGCGACATCGCCGGAAGCGCGGAAGATGAGATCGGGCTTCATCCCGATCATGGAATAGCGCCCGCGCGCCTGCCCGCCCTCGACGGATTCGAGCAGGAAGGCATTGGGCTGGTCGCCGGCGAGCTTGAGGAAGGCCGAGACCGGCGTTTCCAGATCGGCGACGAGGGTGGTGGAAACCACTTGCGCCTCGCCCCGCAGATAGCGCGAGGCGAAGAGGTCGAAGTCAGTGGGAGCGTTCACGGGCGCCGGCCTCAGTTCGCCGGGTTGGTGCCGACCGCCTGGGCGAACAGGCGCTCGTTGATCTTCACGCCCAGCTCCTTCTGGATGGCCGCGAGGTATTGCACCAGCACGTCATTCTCCAACTGGCGCGACAGCTCCTGGCTGACGCGGCTGGTGTCCGGCATCTGCTGCGGCACCTCGACCTTGGTCACCTGGAAAACGATGCGGTCCGGCTCTGGCGTGGCCAGCGCGATGCCGAAGCCGCCCTCCTTCACGTCGAACACGGAGGTGACGCTCTCGGCGCTGAACGGGCCATCGGCGCGGCCTCGGT
>JAYSCE010000605.1:0-2258 GCA_041915035.1 Xanthobacter sp. | reverse complement strand
CCACGTCCTCGATGTCGAGTAGCCCCTGCTCCACCTTGGCCTTCAGGAAGACGGCGAGACGCGAGATTCCAGCGCAGGGGCCAGCCTCGAAGAAGCGGCGGCCCACGTCGGGAAACTTTCCGGAAATGGAAATGACGGTCCGCAGCAGCGCGATGCTGCTCGGCCGCAGGATGGCGGTGACGAAGGACCGGCCGATCTTGGTCAGAGCCGCCTCGATATCCGCCTCGTCGGGATCGACGACGAACATACGCTCCGCGGTCTCGCCGCACTCGTTCGAGACAAGCTCGGCGAACAGGTCGTCCTTGTTCTCGAAATAGACGTAGAGCGTACCTTTGGAGACCCCGGCCGCGCGGGCGATGTCGCCCATGCTGGCGGCATCGAAGCCGCGATCAAAAAACACTTCACGGGCGCCGGCGAGAATCTGGCTGCGCTTCTCGGGGTCTTGCCCCGCCCCTGTCCCCGCTTCGTGGGCATCGCACGGGCCGCACTCCTCCCCGCCCGCCACCTGTCGTGGCTTGAGTGCGATATCGCCTTCGCTGTCCGTCATCCCGCGGGTCTCTTCTTTAAGCCTTCGTTCTCGGCGATCGCACGTCCCGGGCGCAAGCGCATTGACGATGATGGCGTCCCTTGCACGGCCGGCATGGCAATGATGCCACACATCGAACGGGTGAAGATGTCGGCCAAGCGCACGCTTGACTGAACCGTTCAGTTCTCTCTTGCATCGCCCCAAGCGGTGCGCTATGTCAATACGCATCGAACCAAACCGTTCGGTCATCTCCCGGAACCGCAACCCGGGCGCTGATTGAACCGAGGGAGGAGAGCAACGCCCCCGCTCTCCTCCCTTCCCTTCCCACGCGGACAGGTTCGGTCATAGCCAGGTGCCGCAACCCTGGTGCTGGCCGATGTAGAGGGAGGAGAGCAACGCCCCCGCTCTCCTCCCTCTGTTTCCATGGGCGCCCCCAGAGCAGCGAAGGTCGATCGCCCCAGCCACGCCGGAGGCGGGGCCGAGCCGCGACATTCCGCCTCATCCCCATTGGCGGTAGCGCTAGAGCCCCCATTTTCCCGCTCACCGGTCCGGGCCCCTCTGGCGCAGGTTTTCTGCGTGATGTCGGATCAGGCGTGATTTGCGCGCTCCATCCAGAGGCCCCATGGTTTCCTCCGCATCGTCGAGACCGGCAGCAGCATGACTGACCGAGCCCCCCGAACCCGGCGGCGCGCGCTGTTCATGGTCAACACGCGCGCCCGCAGCGGCGCCCTGCCGCTGGACGCGGTGCGTGCCGAGCTCGAAACCGGCTTCGATCTTCTTGAAGCCCCCTTGCCACCGGCCGGCGACGTCTCCGATGCGCTGCGCGCCCGTGCGGACGAGGTGGATCTCGTCATCCTCGGCGGCGGCGACGGAACGCTGAATGCGGCCGCCTCGGGCCTCTACGACACCCAGATCCCCCTCGGGGTGCTGCCGCTCGGCACGGCCAACGACTTCGCCCGCACCCTCTCCATCCCCACAGATCCTCTGGCGGCGGCGCGGGTCATCCTCGACCATCCGCCCCGCTTCATTGATCTCGGCGAGGTCAACGGCCATCCCTTCCTCAACGTGGCGAGCATCGGCTTTTCCGCGGATCTCGCCCGCGCGCTCACGCGGGAGGCCAAGCGCTATTTCGGCGTGGTCGGCTACGGCATCGTCGCCGCCCGCCTGCTGATGCAGTCGCGCCTGTTCACGGCCTATATCGAGCATGACGGAACCGCCGAGGCCGTGCGCACCCTGCAGGTCTCGGTGGGCAACGGACGCCACTACGGCGGCGGCATGACGGTGGAAGCGAGCGCCACCGCGGACGACGGCCAGCTCGATTTCTACAGCCTCGAAGTCGACCACTGGTGGCGCCTGCTGGCGCTCCTGCCCTCGCTCCGCGCCGGCACGCAGGGGCAGTGGGATGACGTGCGCGCCTTCCGCACCAAGAAGGTCGTGGTGCGCACCAGCCGCCCCCGGCCGGTGAACACCGACGGCGAGCTTGTCACCTACACGCCCGCGCATTTCCGCATCCGTCCGGCCGCCATCCGCGTCCACGCCCCGCCGCAGTCCGCGCCCCTTCCCGGCGGCGCCCAGAATTCCTCGCAACCCCTCGCTGAAGGCACCCCCTAGATGGACTACCTCCTCCAACTCGCAGCCGATCCCGCCGCGTGGGTCGCCCTGGTGACGCTGGTGGCCATGGAAGTCGTGCTCGGCATCGACAACCTGATCTTCATCTCCATCCTCACCAACA
>JAYSCE010000604.1:0-2275 GCA_041915035.1 Xanthobacter sp. | reverse complement strand
GATCTTGCCGAACACCTTGCGGCTTTCCAGCCGCTCCAGGCCCTCGTTGAAGTCTTCCAGCGGCACCACGGTGTCGATCACGGGCATGACACCCCGGCCCATCTTCTCAAGGCCGTCGGCCACGTTGCGGATGGTGGCGCCGAAGGAGCCGAAGATCTTGTACTGGCGCTGGAACAGCTGCATCAGGTTCATCTGCACCGAGACGCCCGAGGTGGAGCCGCAGGTGACGAGGCGCGCGCCGGGCTTCATGGAGAGCAGCGAGGCGTTCCAGGTGTCGGCGCCCACATGCTCGAACACCACGTCCACGCCCACCTTCTTGGTGATCTTGCGGACCTCGTGCTCGAAACGATCCTTGCGATAGTTGATGACGTGGTCGGCGCCCAGCGCCTTCGCCTTTTCCATCTTCTCGTCATCGCCCACGGTGGTGATGACGGTGGCGCCCACATCCTTGGCGAGACGGATGGCGGCGGAGCCGATGCCCGAGCCGCCGGCATGGACCAGCACGGTCTCGCCCTTTTCCAGCTTCTAATTGTCGAACAGCATGTGCTCGACGGTGGAGAAGGTGATGCCGGCGCAGGCCGCTTCCTCGAAGGAGACGCCCTCGGGCGCGGGGATCACCAGCCGCTCGGGCATGTTCAGCACGTCGCGGGCGAAGCCGTCGATGTGGAAGCCGAGAACGCCGCCCACATTCTGGCAGAGGTTGTCCCGGCCCTTCAGGCAGTTGGCGCAATGGCCGCAGGTCATGGCGCCATACATGGCGACCGTCTGGCCGACCTTGAGGCCGCGCACGTCGGCGCCCAAAGCGACGATCTCGCCAGCGGCCTCGGCGCCCACCACGAGGGGCATCTTGCGCTTGGCGAAGGCCATGCCACGCCAGCCCCACACGTCAATGTGGTTGAGCGCCAGCGCCTTCACCCGGATCTGCACCTCTCCGGCGCCCGGGGCTTCCGCCTCGGGGAGTTCGACGAGTTCGAGCTTGCGGTCGGAGACGAGCTGGAGGCCACGCATTTTTGTTCTCTTGAATGGATGTCAGCGGTGGGCGGCGAGCGAGGCGGAGAGCCCGCCATCCACCGGCAGAATGGCGCCGGTCATATAGCCTGCGGCGGGGGAGAAGAGGAAGGCCACCACCTGCGCCACGTCGTCAGGCGTGGCGAAACGGCCGGCGGGGATCTGCGCCTCCATCTTCGCCCGATAGTCCGCGAACTTCTCCAGCATGGCGGTATCGATGAAGCCGGGGGCGACATAATTCACCGTCACGCCGCGCCGGGCGGTCTCGATGGCGAGGCCGCGCACATGGGCGAGCAGAGCGGCCTTGGAGGCGGCGTAGGCGGCATTGCCCTGGTTCGCCTGCAGCGCCGCCACTGAGCCGATGGCGACGATGCGGCCGGCCCTCGCGCGGGTCATGGGCCGCACCAGCGCGCGGGTGAGGCGCACGAAGGCGAAGTGGTTCACCTGCATCACCGCCTCGGCCTTGTCCTGGTCGATCATGGCGGCGAGCGTGTCGTAGGAGGCGCCTGCGTTATGGCAGAAGCCGAAGAAGGTTTCCCCGCCCTCCAGCTCCTCGGCGAACGCCTCCACCGCCACGCGGTCTGCCAGGTCGAGGGGCTGGGCAGAGACAACCGCATCCGGCCTCGATGCGCGGATGTCGGCAATTAGCGCCTCCGCCTCGGCCACCGCCGAGCGGTAGGTGAAGACGACGGGATGGCCAGCCCCGGCGAGACGCCGCACGATGGCGGCCCCGAGCCCGCGGCCGCCACCGGTGACGAGGACGGGAGCAGTCATCGGATCAGGCCTGTTCCGGTGCTCACGCCGGCTCTGCCGCCAGCACGAGGCAGACGTTCTGGCCGCCGAACCCGAACGAGTTGGAGATCACCCGCTTCACCTGCGCGTCGCGGGCGACGTTCGGCACCACGTCGAGCGGGATCGCCGGGTCGACGTGAACGGCATTGGTGGCCGGGATGCAGAGGTACTCGGCGAAGGCGCCCTGGCGGTTCACGCCCACGCCCTTGGTGTCCTTGCAGAGGTGACGGCGGCCGGCGAGGCAGTTGCGGCAGACGCCGCAGACGTTGTGGCATTCGCCATCGACGAGGTCGCCGGGCTTGAAGTTGAGCACGTTGTCGCCGACCTGCTCGACGACGCCGACAAACTCATGGCCGATGACCATGGGCGGCTTGATGGTCTTTTGCGACCAGTCGTCCCAGTTGTAGATGTGGACATCGGTACCGCAAATCGCGGTTTTCTTGATCTTGATGAGGACGTCGTTGATGCCCGGCTT
>JAYSCE010000603.1:0-2303 GCA_041915035.1 Xanthobacter sp. | reverse complement strand
GGCCCTGTTCCACGTGGACGCGATGCCGGTGAAGGTCGAAACCCGGCGCTGATCCAAACCCGCCGCACCCGCGCCGCTGCTTGGTTTGCCGGCTTTGCTCAAGCTCTCCGGTTGACGCCGGGCTGCGCTTTTCCCATGGTGCGCGCGCCTGCGCTTCCGCGCGGCCTTGACCCGCCCACCGCGCCTCTGCGCGGCGGCGTTTCCGCCCCGCGCCCGTGCGCGGCATCGTCTCCACGCCGCGCGAGTTCACGGGTTGCCCCGGTTTCGCGCGTCCTGTGACTTTCGCGGCGCCCTGACGAACCGGCGCCGCTACCCCGAGGAGTGTTTCACCATGAGCGACTGGCCGGTCCACGCAAAGATCGACGGCCCCATCGTGATGATCGGATTTGGCTCCATCGGCAGGGGCACCCTGCCGCTCATCGAGCGCCATTTCGATTTCGACCGCGAGCGCATGGTGGTGATCGATCCGGTGGCGGACCACCGCAAGCTGCTCGATTCCCGAGGCATCCGCTTCGTCCAGTCGGAAGTCACCCCCGAGAACTACCGCGACCTCCTCACCCCGCTGCTGACCAACGGCGGCGGCCAGGGCTTCTGCGTGAACCTCTCCGTGGACGTGTCCTCGGTGGCGGTGATGGAGCTGTGCCGCGAGATCGGCGCGCTCTACATCGACACCGTGGTCGAGCCTTGGAAGGGCTTCTATTTCGACGAGGACATGCCCACCGCCGCGCGCACCAATTATGCGCTGCGCGAGAGCCTGCTCGCCGCCCGCCGCCGCAATCCCGGCGGCACCACCGCGGTGTCCACCTGCGGCGCCAATCCGGGCATGGTGTCCTGGTTCGTGAAGCAGGCGCTGCTCAATGTCGCCCACGACACCGGCCTCGACCGGCCCGAGCCGACCACCCGCGAGGAGTGGGCGCAGTTCGCCCGCGCGGTGGGCGTGAAGGGCATCCATATCGCCGAGCGCGACACCCAGCGCGCCCGCGAGCCCAAGATCATGGGCCAGTTCTGGAACACCTGGTCGGTGGAAGGTTTCGTCTCCGAGGGCCTGCAGCCGGCCGAGCTCGGCTGGGGCACCCACGAGAAGAGCCTGCCGCCGGACGGCCGCACCCACGAGGCAGGCTGCGGCGCGGCCATCTATTTGCTCTCCCCCGGCGCTGCCACCCGCGTGCGCTCGTGGACGCCGACCCCGCAGGCCCAGTACGGCTTCCTCGTCACCCACAACGAGGCCATCTCCATCGCCGACTACCTCACGGTGCGCGACGGCGATCAGGTGGTCTACCGCCCGACCTGCCATTATGCCTATCACCCCTGCAACGACGCGGTGCTGTCGCTGCACGAGATGTTCGGCAATGGCGGGCACTTCCAGGAGAGCTGGAAGATCCTCGATGAGCACGAGATCGTGGACGGCATCGACGAACTGGGCGTGCTGCTCTACGGCCACGCCAAGAACGCCTACTGGTTCGGCTCCCAGCTCTCCATCGAGGAGACCCGCGAGCTCGCCCCCTACCAGAACGCCACCGGAATGCAGGTGACCTCCGCCGTGCTCGCCGGCATGGTCTGGGCGCTGGAGAACCCCGAGGCGGGTATCGTCGAAGCGGACGAGATGGACTTCCGCCGCTGCCTCGAAGTGCAGACGCCCTATCTCGGCCCGGTGATCGGCACCTATACGGACTGGACGCCCCTCACGGGCCGGCAGAAGCTGTTCCCCGAGGATCTCGACCTCGAGGACCCGTGGCAGTTCAAGAACATCATCGTGCGCTGAGGCCTGCGACGGCCTCCTCTTGAAAGGGAGGCCTTCCATGGCTGTCGACGCCGCCCGTGTTCGGGAGATGGCCCTCGCTTTGCCTAAGGCGAGCGAGGCGCCACACGTCGACCGCCGGGCGTTCCGTACGCCCCGCAAGATCTTCGCGACGCTGGGGCCGAGCGGGCGCGATCTCAATCTGATGTTCGATCCCGACCTGCGCGATTTCTACTGCGAGCAGGAGCCCGAAGCCTTCGCGCCGGTTCCGGGCGGATGGGGCAGGATGGGCGCGACCCGCTGCGACCTCACCGTGGTGGATGAGGCGACGCTGGCCTCGGCGCTCCAGGCGGCGCACCGCCTCGCGGCTCCCAAGCCGAAGCGGCGCCGGGGCGGCTGACATAAATCCGGACCCAGAAACAAAAATCCCCGGCGCGACGGATCGAGCCGGGGATTTTTTATGTGTCGTCGCGTGATCGGATCAGGCGGTCTTCAGCAGCGCCGGTGCCAGCAGCTCTTCCAGCGAGGGCAGGGCGATGCGGGTGCCCGTGGGGCTGATGAGGCC
>JAYSCE010000602.1:0-2338 GCA_041915035.1 Xanthobacter sp. | reverse complement strand
CAGCAGCGGCCAGTTGTCCGGATCGTGGTAGCGCAGGAAGGCCTTGTGCAGTCGGCGCTGGCGCAGCCCCGTCACCGTCGTCACCCGATCACTGCCACCACGCCGCACCGCGCGCAGCGGGTTGACGCCGGTATGGTACATGGCGGTGGCGGTCGCCATGGGGGAGGGCAGGAAGGTCTGCACCTGATCGGCGCGATAGCGGTTCTTCTTGAGCCAGAGCGCGAGGTTCATCATGTCCTCGTCGGTCGTGCCCGGATGCGCGGCGATGAAATAGGGGATGAGATAGTATTTTTTCCCCGCCTGCTTCACCGCGGCCTCGAACATCTCCTTGAAGCGGTCATAGGTGCCGATGCCCGGCTTCATCATCTTGTCGAGCGGGCCGCGCTCGGTGTGCTCCGGGGCGATCTTCAGGTAGCCGCCCACGTGGTGGGTCACCAGTTCCTTGATATATTCCGGGCTTTCCACGGCGAGGTCGTAGCGCACGCCGGAGGCGACCATCACCTTCTTCACCCCCTCCACCTCGCGCACCTTGCGATAGAGGCGGATGAGGTCGTCGTGGGAGGTGTTGAGGTTCGGGCAGATGCCGGGGAAGACGCAGGAGGGGCGCCGGCACGCGGCCTCGATCTTCGGGTCCTTGCAGGCCATCCGGTACATGTTGGCGGTGGGGCCGCCGATGTCGGAGATGACGCCGGTGAAGCCCGGCGTCTTGTCGCGGATCAGCTCGATCTCGCGCAGGATCGAGCCCTCCGAGCGGTTCTGGATGATGCGCCCTTCATGCTCGGTGATGGAGCAGAAGGTGCAGCCGCCGAAGCAACCGCGCATGATCGTCACCGAGAAGCGGATCATGTCCCACGCCGGGATCTTTGCGTCGCCATAGGAGGGGTGCGGGGCGCGGGCGTAGGGCAGGTCATAGACCGCGTCCATCTCCTGCGTGGTGAGCGGGATGGGCGGCGGATTCAGCCACAGATCGCGGTCGCCGTGGCGCTGGACGAGAGGTCGGGCGTTGCCCGGATTGCTCTCCCGGTGCAGCACGCGGGAGGCGCGGGCATAGGCCTCCTTGTCCCCCTCAACCTGCTCGTAGGCCGGCAAGCGGATCACCACGTCGCCCGAATGGCGCGCGGCGCCTTCGTCCGAGGCGTCGAGGTCGTCGGCATGAAGCTCGGTGTAGTGCTCGGGCACGCGGCGGAACAGGGCGACGCCGCGCACGTCGTCGATGTCGCGCGGGGCTTCGCCGTCGGCGATGCGGTTCGCCACCTCCACCACGGCGCGCTCGGCATTGCCGTAGATCAGCAGGTCGGCCTTGGCGTCCGCCAGGATGGAGCGGCGCACCTTGTCCGACCAGTAGTCGTAATGGGCGATCCGGCGCAGCGAGGCCTCGATGCCGCCGAGGATGATCGGCACGTCCTTGAACGCCTCGCGGCAGCGCTGGGTGTAGACGATGGTGCAGCGGTCCGGCCGCTTCCCGCCCTCGCCGCCGGCGGTATAGGCGTCGTCATGGCGCAGCCGGCGGTCTGCCGTGTAGCGGTTGACCATGGAGTCCATGTTGCCGCCGGTGACGCCGAAGAACAGGCGCGGCCTGCCCAGCGCCTTGAACGGCTCCGCCGACTGCCAGTCCGGCTGGGAGATGATGCCGACGCGAAAGCCCTGTGATTCCAGAAGCCGGCCGATGATGGCCATGCCGAAGCTCGGGTGGTCCACATACGCATCGCCCGTGACGAGAACGATGTCGCACTCATCCCAGCCGAGCGCCGTCATCTCGGCGCGGCTCATGGGCAGGAAGGGAGCCGGCCCTCTGGCCGGGGCGGGCCAGGGCAGGAAAGTCAAAGGCTTCGTGGGGCAGACCTGTGTGTCCATGGGTGACGAATAGGGATCAAAGGCGGCAAATTCAACCGATCCCGGCCCTTGGAGGAACACATCTTCTCGTGCGGGCCCCCTTCGCATGCAAAGCGCGCTTGCGGAGGTGAAAGGTGCGCGGGGCGCCATGCCGGGCTAGGTTGGCGGCAACGTTTCACAGCCCAGAAGTGTCTGCCTTGAAGAAGATCGGCTTTCTCTCGTTCGGCCACTGGACGCCCTCGTCCCAGTCGCAGACCCGCTCGGCGGCGGATGCGCTGCTGCAATCCCTCGAGCTTGCCGTGGCGGCCGAGGAACTCGGCGCGGACGGCGCCTATTTCCGCGTCCACCACTTCGCCCGCCAGCTTGCGGCGCCGTTCCCGCTTCTGGCTGCGGTCGGCGCGCGCACCAAGCGCATCGAGATCGGCACCGCCGTCATCGACATGCGTTACGAGAACCCGCTCTACATGGCGGAGGATGCCGGCGCGGCCGATCTCATCGCCGGCGG
>JAYSCE010000601.1:0-2352 GCA_041915035.1 Xanthobacter sp. | reverse complement strand
CATCCGGTGCTCATCGCCTTTGTGGATCTCGAGGGCTTCAAGGCCATCAAGATGAAGATCGGCCTTGGCAATATCACCAAGGATTTCGAGCGGGTGAAGGCGGTGCGCGACGCCATCGGGCCGAACATCCGCCTGATGGTGGATGCCAACCACGCCTTCTCCGTGCCCGTCGCCATCCGCCTCGGCCGCAAGCTGGAAGAGCTGGACGTGGAGTGGTTCGAGGAGCCCATCTCGCCGGAGGACATCGACGGCTATGTGGAAGTCGCCCGCGCCCTCGACATGGCGGTGGCCGGCGGCGAGAACGAGTTCACCCGCTGGGGCTTCCGCGACGCCATCGTGCGCAAGGCCATGGACATCGTGCAGCCGGACGTGTGCGCCGCGGGTGGCCTCTCCGAATGCAAGAAGATCGCCACGCTCGCCTCCACCCATGGCGTCGAATGCGTGCCCCACGCCTGGGGCTCGGCGGTGGGCATCGCCGCGACGCTCCACTTCCTCGGCTCCCTGGCCGACCAGCCGCCGAGCCTGTTCCCGTTCGAGCCGCTCTTGGAGTTCGAGCAGTGCGAGAACCCGTTCCGCGATCACCTCGCCAAGGAGCCCATCGTGCAGGAGCGCGGCCGGGTGAAGATCCCCACCGGTCCCGGCCTCGGCATCGAGATCGACCGGTCGGTCATCGACCGCTACCGGGTGGGCTGAGCCATGCGCTTCGTGAGCTTCCGCCACGCCGGCGAGGACCGCGCCGGCGTGCTTGAGGGCGATGGCGCGGGTGCCGATGACGGGGTGTTCGACCTCGCCCATCCGGCCATGGCCGATGGCCTCGGCGGGGTGGCGCCGAATGTCCATGCGCTGCTCCTCGCCGGCTTGCCGTCGGTGGTGGCGCGCCTCGCCGCCCACGGCCTTGCCGCCGCGGCGCGCCTGCCGCTGGCTGACGTGGACCTGCTGGCGCCTTACGTGCCCCCCCGCATCTACGCGCTCGCCTTCAATTATCGCGATGCGCTGGCCGAGCGCGGCATGGCGGCGCCGGCCGAGCCGGTGCTGTTCATGAAGCAGGCGTCCACGGTCGTGGGGCCGGGCGCGCCCATCCTTCTGCCTCCGGATATCGGCGGCTGCACCTATGAGGTGGAGATCGCCGCCATCATCGGCCGCCGGACGCAGAACGTGGCGCGGGAGGATGCCCTCTCCCACGTCGTCGCCTACGCCGTGTTCAATGACATCAGCGCCAGCGAGATGATCAAGCGCGACGGCGGTTTCACCCGCGGCAAGAATCTGCCGACCTTCGGTCCCCTCGGCCCCTTCCTCGCCAGCGCCGACGAGATCGCCGATCCGCACGCGCTCGCGCTCTCCCTCGATGTGGACGGCGCCCGGCTGCAGGAGGGCGTCTCCTCGGACCTCGTGTTCGACATCGCCGATCTGGTCTCGCGCCTCTCGCAGGCCCACACGCTGGAGCCGGGCGACGTGATCGCCACCGGCACGCCGGCCGGCGTTGCAGGCATGCGCAAGCCGCCGGCCTGGCTCAAGCCCGGCTCCGTGGTGCGTGCGCGCGTAGAAGGGCTCGGCACTCTGGTCAATCCCATCGTGGAAGGTGCGCCTTATGGTCCGTGAGCGGCCGATCGTCTTCGCCACCAATGCGTTGCACCCGGACGGCGCGGCGCTGCTGGAGGGCATCGCCGAAATCGTCGTCGGCCCCGACACGTCCGACGACACCCTGCGCCGCCTCACCCGCGACGCCGATGCGGTGATCGTGCGTGCCAAGCTGCCCGACGACGTGTTCGAGGGCGCGGAGCGCGTCCGGGGCGTGGTGCGGCACGGGGTGGGGCTCGATTTCATCCCCGTCGCGGCGGCCACCGCGCGCGGCATCCCGGTGGCCAACCTGCCCGGCAGCAACACGCAGACCGTGGCGGAATACGTTTTCTCCGCCCTCTTCCATCTGCGCCGGCCGCTGGCGCAGATCGATGCGCGCCTGCGCGGCGACGGCTGGAACCCGGCGCGCGGGCTGGGTGACGGCACCAGGGAGATCTCGGGCTCGACCCTCGGCATCATCGGGCTCGGCGCCATCGGACAGCGGGTGGCTGCCATCGCGCGGGCCGGGTTCGGCATGCGCGTCATCGGCGCCTCGCGCACCGGCGGGGCGGTGGAAGGCATCGAGGGCGTCGATCTGGAGGCCCTGTTCGCCCAGAGCGACGCGGTGGTCATCGCCTGCCCGCTGACACCCCAGACGAAAGGCCTCGTGGACGGCCGGCTGCTCGCCCGGATGAAGCCCTCCGCCGTGCTCATCAATCCGGCGCGCGGCCCCATCGTCGATACGCAGGCGCTCCTCACCGCCCTCAAGGCGGGGTGGATCGGCGGGGCCGCCAC
>JAYSCE010000600.1:1020-2357 GCA_041915035.1 Xanthobacter sp. | reverse complement strand
AAAGGCGGCGGGCAGGCGGAGCCGAGAAGAGCAGGGCGAGCACGCCGAACCACCCGGCGGCCACTGAAAACACCAGAAGGGGGCTGGCGAACATGGCCTCCCGTCCGGCCGCCGCGGCGAGCAGCCCGCCCGAGGCCAGGAAGAACGACAGCGACATGGGGTTGGTCGCTGCCGTGAGGAAGCCAAGCCGAAACGCTTCGCGCCCGGTGCGCTGGACGACGGCCTGGGGTGCCGTCCCTGCGTGACCGCGCGACATCCAGACCTCAAGGAGGCAGCTGATTCCCGCCCGCAGAAGGAGGACGGCGTAGAGCAGGCAGAACGCCAGCTGGAGCCACCCCAGATCGCCCGAGGGGTTAATCCCGCTCAGAAAGACGAGGCCGATAACCACCGTGGTGACATTGGCCGTGGCACCGGCCGAGACACCGAGTGCGGCGGCCATTCCGATGGGCCGGCCCGCAAGGCTCGCACGGCTCACCACGAGGAAGTTCGCGCCCGGGACCAGAACCATGGCCGCATAGGTGCCCGCGAAGACCAGCAGGGCAGGGGTTGCGTCGGACATGCCATCGTCTCCGCAGTTCGTGCGGAGGCATATGCACACCCTGATGCCACAAGCGCTTCCCTCAAACGCTGGATGCCGCTGTGATGCGTGGGGCGAGCCTTCACCGCGTATCGCGGATCAGGAGGCCGACTTGGGAATAATGTGAACGACGCTATAGCCGTTCTGTTTCAACGCCTTGAGGAAGGCGGGAATCATCGCCGCCGTGTAGGGCTTGGTGTCGTGGAACAGCACGATGCCGCCGCCCGTCGCCTCCAGGCGCTTCATGATGAGGTCCAGCTCGGCCTCCGGCGTCATCACGTTCCAGTCGCTGGCCCACAGGTCTGCGCCGAACACGGCGATGCCCTTGCGGTTGAGGTACTCCAGAAGCTGGGGCGTCGAGGCGAACCCGGGGAACCGGAAGAAGGGCACGCGGGGCGCCGCGCCGGCCGTGCCGAAGGCCGCCGTATCGTCGGCGGCCATGCCGCGCTCGATCTCCTTCACCGCCGCATCGAAGGGGATTTTCGCCAGCGTCGCGGCGGGATGGGTCATGGTGTGGTGGGCGACCGTGTGGCCTTCGGCCAGTTCCCGCTTCACCAATTGTGGCCGGGCACGGGCATTTTCGCCGATGAGGAAGAAGGTCGCGCGCACGCACTCCGCCTTCAGCGCGTCGAGCACGGCGGCCGTGGTGGTCGGCCATGGCCCGTCGTCGAAGGTGAGCACGACCTCCTTGGGGGCCAGCGGCAGGGTGTCCGGGAAGGATTTCTTGCCGACCTGCAGGCCTTTGGGGTCGATCTCCATC
>JAYSCE010000600.1:0-1010 GCA_041915035.1 Xanthobacter sp. | reverse complement strand
GTCCCCAGCGCCTCCGGCCCGCAGGCGAGCGCCGGCCCCGGCGCGCAGAGCAGAAGGGCGGCGGCCGCCAGACGAAGGCGCCGAGCGCGGGCTGCCTGCTTCATTCCCGCCTCCCGCCTCAGCCCTGCGTGAACGGCCAGGCCGGGCTCTGACCCACCTGCCCGCGATGGCGGATGAGGTGGTCAGCCAGCACGCACCACACCATGGCCTCGCCCACCGGCACGGCGCGAATGCCGACGCACGGATCGTGGCGGCCTTTGGTGAAGATGTCCGTCTCGTGGCCGGTGCGGTCCACCGTCTGGCGCGGCGTCAGGATGGAGGAAGTCGGCTTCACCGCGAATCGCGCGACGATGGGCGCGCCGGTGGAGATGCCCCCGAGGATTCCGCCGGCATGGTTGGCGAGAAAGTGCGGCCGCCCCTCATTGCCGAGGCGCATCTCGTCCGCATTCTGCTCGCCGGTGAGACGGGCGGCGTTGAAGCCCTCGCCGATCTCGACGCCCTTGGCGGCATTGATTCCCATGAGGGCGGCGGCAAGGTCGCCGTCGAGCTTGGCATAGAGCGGCGCACCGAGGCCGGGCGGCACGCCCTCCGCCACCAACTCCACCACCGCGCCCACCGACGAGCCGGCCTTGCGGATGCCGTCGAGATACGCCTCGAACAGGGGCACCGTGCCGGGGTCCGGGCAGAAGAACGGGTTGTTGCTTACTTCGTCCCAATCCCAGCGGCTGCGGTCGATCTCGATTTCGCCGATGCGCACCACGGCGCCGCGCACGGTCACGCCGGGCAGCACCTTGGCGGCGATGGCGCCGGCTGCCACCCGCGTCGCGGTCTCACGCGCCGAGGAGCGGCCGCCGCCGCGATGGTCGCGGATGCCATATTTGATGTCGTAGGTGAAATCGGCATGGCCGGGGCGGTAGGCGCCGGCGATGTCGGCATAGTCCTTGGAGCGCTGATCCACGTTCTCGATCAGCAGCGCGATGGGCGTTCCGGTGGTGACGAGGCCGCCCTCG
>JAYSCE010000599.1:0-2373 GCA_041915035.1 Xanthobacter sp. | reverse complement strand
ACTCCTTCACCTTGGCGAAGAAGCCGGCGGATTCGGGATGGGTCTCGCCGGAGCTTTCCTTGTCGAACTCGGCGAGCAGCTCCTTCTGACGCTTGGTCAGCTTCTGCGGCGTCTCCACCACCACCTGAACATACATGTCGCCGGCGGAGCGCGAGCGCAGGATGGGCATGCCCTTGCCGGAGAGGCGGAAGCGCTTCTGCGACTGGGTGCCCTCGGGGATCTTCACCTTGGTCTTGTCACCGTCGATGGTCGGCACCTCCACCGAGCCGCCGAGCGCCGCCGTGACCATGGAGATGGGCACGCGGCAATAAAGGTCCGCCCCTTCCCGCTGGAAGAAGGCGTGCGGCTCGATGGACAGGAAGATGTAGAGGTCGCCCGCCGGGCCGCCGCGCACGCCGGCCTCCCCCTCCCCGCCGAGGCGGATGCGGGTGCCGTCCTCGACGCCGGGCGGAATCTGCACGGAAAGGGTGCGCTCGCGCGTCACGCGCCCCGCGCCGGCGCAGGCGCCGCACGGGTCCTCGATCACGCTGCCGCGCCCCTGGCAGGTGGGGCAGGTGCGCTCCAGGGTGAAGAAGCCCTGCGCGTGGCGGATCTTGCCGGCGCCGCCGCAAGTGCGGCACGCCTTCGGCTGGGTGCCGGGCTTGGCGCCGGAGCCGTTGCAGGCCTCGCACGACACCGAGGTCGGGATCTTGATCTGCGCCGTCTTGCCGACGAACGCGTCCTCCAGCGTGATCTCCATATTGTAGCGCAAGTCGGAGCCGCGCCCGCGCTGCTGGCCGCCGCCGCCGCGCCCGCGGCCCATGGCGCCGCCGAAGAGATCGTCGAAGATGTCGGCGAAGGAGGAGGCGAAATCGTTGCCGAAGCCGGGGCCGCCGCCGCCGTTCTCGAACGCGGCATGGCCGAAGCGGTCATAGGCGGCGCGCTTCTGGGGGTCCTTCAAGACCTCGTAGGCCTCGTTGACCTCCTTGAACATCACCTCGGCTTCCGCATCGCCCTGGTTGCGGTCGGGATGCCACTTCATGGCGAGCTTGCGGTAGGAGGCCTTCAGCACCGTCTCGTCGGCACCGCGATCGCAGCCGAGGGTTTCGTAATAGTCGCGCTTGGCCATGGCCTCAGAAGACCTCACTCAATTTTTCCGGCAGCTTCCGCTCTACGACAACCACATCGGGCCTTTGCTCGCAGCGCGCCATCTGTTGCCGATAGTTGATCCAGGCGCTGTTGGCCATACTTGTCGGCGAGGTGCGATTATCGACGTGCTCATGTGCGGCAAGGGCAACCACCGCCAGCGACACAATCAACCCGCCGCAAAAGATGCCGCCCTCGTCCACCACCGCCTTGCCGCGCAGAACGTCGAATTCGTCGAGCAGCGCGTTGTGCAGTGTCAGGAGACGACGCGGCTTGTTGGTCTGGATCGCGTCGAGGAGAACCATCTCCACGGTGATCGCCCGGTCATAATTGTATTGCGCGGTCAGACGCCTGATCTGGTCCGCGCCGGCCGATGAAACAAGAAGGGCGCCTGCTGCGGCGCCCATGATGACCTTCGCCGCGCCCTTCATCGTCCCATCCGATGTGATGCCTGTCCCGGACGGTGCCGGGACAGGCATCATATTGCCATCACGTTCGCTCTGGGCGAAGGGATCAGGCCGACTTCTTCTTGTCGTCGTCGACCTCGGTGAACTCGGCGTCCACCACGTCGTCCTTCTTGGCCGCGCCGGGCTCCGCGCCGCCCTGCTGGGCCGCATACATGGCCTCGCCGAGCTTGAGGGAGGCCTGGGCCAGGGTGTTGGTCTTGGCGGTGATGGCCTCCACGTCGTCGCCTTCCAGCGAGGACTTGAGGTCATTGAGCGCCGCCTCGATGGCACCCTTCTCCGCCGCGCCGACCTTGTCGCCATGCTCGGCGACGGCCTTCTCGGTGGAGTGGACGAGGGCTTCCGCGTGGTTCTTGGCTTCCACCAGGGCCCGACGCTTCTTGTCCTCGGCCGCGTGGGCCTCGGCGTCCTTCACCATCTTCTCGATGTCGGCGTCATTCAGGCCGCCCGAGGCCTGGATGCGGATCTGCTGCTCCTTGCCGGTACCCTTGTCCTTGGCGGAGACCTGCACGATGCCGTTGGCGTCGATGTCGAAGGTCACCTCCACCTGCGGCACGCCGCGGGGCGCCGGGGGAATGCCCATGAGGTCGAACTGGCCGAGGATCTTGTTGTCCGCCGCCATTTCGCGCTCACCCTGGAACACGCGGATCGTCACCGCGGTCTGGCCATCCTCAGCCGTGGAGAACACCTGGCTCTTCTTGGTGGGGATGGTGGTGTTGCGGTCGATGAGGCGGGTGAACACGCCGCCCAGCGTCTCGATGCCCAGCGACAGCGGGGTCACGTC
>JAYSCE010000598.1:0-2389 GCA_041915035.1 Xanthobacter sp. | reverse complement strand
AGCGCACCGCGACAAGGCGGTGATGCGCGTCATCGCCGGCGAGGTGGAGCTGGAGCACGCTTGACCCATGCCGCTGACGTATCGTGCCGCGGTGCTTCACGCGCCGCAGATGCCGCTCGCCATCGAGGCGGTGCAGGCGGCGACGCTCGGGCCATCCGACGTGCTGGTCCGCATCAAGGCCGCCGGCCTTTGCCACACCGACCTCGAGGTGATCGAGGGCGGGCTCGTCTATCCCATGCCGATCGTGCTCGGCCACGAGGCGGCCGGCATCGTGGAAGAGGTGGGGCGTGAGGCCAAGGGCGTCCGCAAGGGCGACCATGTGGTGCTCTCCTGGAATCCCCATTGCGGCCACTGCTTCTATTGCGACCGCTCCCTGCCCATCCTGTGCGAGGGCTATCTCGCCGAGGGACCGAAGGCGCGTGCCTTCGATGGCGTCGCCAAGGCACGGCTCGCGGACGGACGTGAGCTGGGCAACCTCATGTTCCTCGGCGCCTTCGGCGAATATTGCATCGTGACCGACCAGCAGGCGGTGCCGGTGCCGAAGGAGCTACCGTTCGATGAGGCCTGCCTCATCGGCTGCGGGATCATGACCGGTGTGGGCGCGGCACTTAACGTCGCCCATATCGGGCCGGGCGATACCGCTCTCGTCATCGGCTGCGGCGCCGTGGGGCTCGCTGCCGTGCAGGGCGCGCGGCTGGCGGGCGCGGAAACCATTGTCGCCGCCGATCTCGATGACGCCAAGCTCGCCCTGGCCCGCACCATGGGCGCCACTCACACGGTGAATGCCCGTACGGGCGATGTGGTAGAGGCCGCCCGTGCCCTCACTCAGGGGCGCGGGGCGGACGTGGTGCTGGAATCCGCCGGCAGCGCCATCGCCTTCCGCACGACGGTAGAGGCGGTGCGGCCGGGCGGCGAGGTGATCTGGCTGGGCAAGATCGACGTGACGAAGGACGTGTCGTTCCGCTGGGGTTCGCTGATGGCGGAAAAGCGCATCCGCCGGGTCTCCTACGGCGGCGCCCGGCCCGCCCGTGATTTCCCGTTCCTGGCGCGTGCCGCGCTCGCGGGGCGGCTGGATCTCAAGGGGCTGATCTCCCGCCGGATCGGGCTGGGGGAGATCAACGAGGGCTTCGCTGCGCTCAAGGCCGGCGAAACGATCCGAAGCGTGGTGGTGTTCTGAGCGACCGAAACTCCCTCTCCCCTTGCGGGAGAGGGAGCATCACACCTCACGCATCCAGCGTCTTGCGGGCGAAATCCTCGATATAGTCCACGAGATTGGAGGCCGCCGTCTCGGCCGCCTTGCGGTCGCGGCGGGCCACCGCCTCGGCTACCTCGGCGTGAAGGCGGGCGGCAAGCGGCAAGTCGGCCACTTCCTTGTAGTGCTGGTACCAGAAGCGGCGCGACAGCGCGTTCATCAGCCCCATCGAGCGCACCGCGAATTCGTTTCGCGAAGCCTGCGCCATCAAGAGGTTGAAGCGCCGATCGAGGCGCATGAAGGCGAGGTCATCTTCCACCTCTGCCGCCTGCCGCATGGAGCAAGCGATCTCGGCGAAGGCGTCGCGCTCCTCGGCCGTGGCGCGTTCGGCGGCGAGGCCGGCCATGAGCACCTCCAGCACCCGCCGGACCTCAAGCAACCGAAGCTGGGTGCGCAGGTTGATGTCCGACACCAGCACGCCGCGCCGCGGCAGCACCACCACCAGCCCATCCCGCGCGAGCCGTTGCAGCGCCTCGCGAATGGGCGTGCGGCCGATCTTCAGCCGGTCGGAAAGCGTGAGTTCGGAGAGCACCGCTCCGGGGGGGAGCTGGAGGGTCGCGATCAGTTCTTCGAGGATGCGATAGGCCCGGTCGGTGAGGCTCGCGTCCTCCACCGGCGCATCCTCGCGGCGCGGGCGGCGCGCCGGTGGGCGCGGTTCCTTGCGGGTTTCGCGCAACGGCTCCAGCAGGAGGTCGATCCCGACCTCCGCCCCCTCGAGGACCGATTGCCGCTTCTGGCGCTTCACCGGCGCCCCGGAACCTGCTTTGGTCCCCACCTTCGCCATGCCGCGCGCTCCCGTGCCGATTGTCCCTGTGACGACGGATTCGCCTCCCGCCGTCAAGCCATCGCGATGCGCATCAGGCCGCGACGCGATGGATGGCGGCGGCGATATCGTCGGACGTCATCTCCCATTCATTGGCGAAATTCGCCACCACATCGCGCATGAACTGGTCGTGCAGCGCAAAGGCGCGTCGGTCGTCGCCGAGATGGTCGGCGAGAAGAGCGAGCGCGAGCTGGGCGGGAGCGTGCCCCTCATAGCTCCATTCGAAGCCGTCGCTGCTCAGTTTGGCGATGTCGGTGCGCTGCGGCAGCGGCTTGCCGTCCACCGTCACCGCGATGCCGTCGATGGTGCGGTCT
>JAYSCE010000597.1:0-2401 GCA_041915035.1 Xanthobacter sp. | reverse complement strand
TCGCCCACTCCATGGGCAACTGGCTAACGGTGGAGGCCCTGCGGCAGATCCGCATCTCCGGCAAGACGCTGCCGGTGAACAAGATCGGCAACATCATCCTCGCCGCGCCCGACATCGACGTGGACGTGTTCAAGACCCAGCTGCGCCGCTTCGGCAAGCCGCCGAAGCCGTTCATTGTGGTCGTCTCCCGCGACGACAAGGCGCTCGGCTTCTCCGATTTCCTCGCCGGCAAGAAGCCGCGGCTCGGCGAATACGCCAACGATACCGAACTCGTGGGTCTCGGCGCCGTCGTGGTGGACATGACCGACGTGAAGGCGCTCGACAGCTTCAACCACGGCAAGTTCGCCCAGCTCGCCGAAATGGCGCCGCAGCTGCAAAGCGCGCTTGCCAGCGCCAATGGAACCGCGTCCTCCAACACGGTTCAGATGGAGGGGGTGCGCATCACCGGCCTCGATCAGGCCCGCGCGGCCCATCCGCCCGGTCCCGTCGGCCAGTCCGCCAGCGTGCAGCCGACCGCCCCCGCCCAATAGGCCGCGGCGCCCGGTGCCGTGATCCCATTCGCGCAGGCGACCTATGCCGGGCCGGCGCTTCCCTCGCGGGCGCGTTCGGTCTAAAGGCGTCGCCTTATGGCCTATTCAGTCAAGGAAATGTTCCTCACCCTGCAGGGGGAGGGGGCGCAGGCGGGGCGTGCTGCCGTCTTCTGCCGGTTCGCGGGGTGCAACCTGTGGTCCGGACGGGAGGAGGATCGCGCCGCTGCGCAGTGCCGTTTCTGCGACACCGATTTCGTCGGCCTGGATGGCGAGGGCGGAGGCCGCTTCGCCGATGCCGAGGCCCTGGCCGAGGCCATCGCCGCCGTGTGGGGCATTGCAGGCACCGAGCGCCGCTTTGTCGTCTTCACGGGCGGCGAGCCGCTGCTCCAGCTCGATCCCGCCGCCATCGCGGCGGTGCATGGGCACGGCTTCGAGATCGCGGTGGAGACCAACGGCACGGTCGTCGCACCGGAGGGGCTCGACTGGATCTGCGTCAGCCCCAAGGCAGGCACCGAGCTGAAGCAGCGCGGCGGGCACGAGCTGAAGCTCGTCTTTCCCCAGGCCGGGCTCGATCCCGCAGAGGTCGCTGACCTCCCCTTCGCCAACTTCTTCCTCCAGCCCATGGACGGCCCGGATCGCCGCGCGAACACCGATGCGGCGGTGGCCTATTGCCTCGCCCATCCGCGCTGGCGCCTGTCCGTCCAGACCCACAAGATGATCGGAATTCCATGACCACCCGTGACACCACGGCGGCGCTGCCCGGCCGCGTGCGGATCACCCAGGGCTTCACCTTCGAGGCGGCGCATTTCCTGCCCAACGTGCCGGAAACCCACCGTTGCCGCCGCATGCACGGCCATTCCTACCGTGTGGACCTGGCGCTGGAGGGTCCGGTGGACCCCGTCACCGGCTTCGTCGTGGACTTCTTCGATGTGGAGAGCGCCTTCGGCCCGCTGCTGAAGCAGCTGGACCATTATTGCCTGAACGACATCGAGGGCCTCGAGAATCCCACCGCCGAGATCATCGCGGCGTGGATCTGGACGCGGATGAAGCCGCTCCTGCCCACGCTCGCGAGTGTGCGCGTCTACGAGACGCCCATGTCCTACGCGGAATACGCAGAGGGGTGAGCAGCGGGCCTCAGCCCGCCGCCTCCCCCGCCTTGGCCTTCTTCACGAAGGTCGCGAAGGCGGAAAGCTGCTTCTTCGTGAAGTCCAGCGTGCTCTGGTCGGTGACGACGCCGTCCGCGATCTTGGTATGGGCCTGGGCGACCATCACCTCCGGCACGTTCATGACGTGGGCATTGAGCGCCACCAGCACCTGCCGCAGGTGATATTGCGCGCGCCCGCCGCCCATGGTGCTGGGCGAGGCGGACAGGATGAGGGTGGGCTTGCCGGCGAGCGGCTGCGGCTTCAGGCGCGACAGCCAGTCGATCGCGTTCTTGAGGCCGCCGGGCACCGAGTAATTGTATTCCGGCGTCACGATGACCAGCGCATCCGCCGCCGCGACCTTCTCCCCCATGGCCGTCACCGGGGCCGGGAAGCCTTCCGCCTCGATGTCCCCGTCATAGATGGGGAATTCGGCGATGGAGGGCAGGATCTCCAGCGTCGTCCCCTCCGGCGCGATGCCCGCCAGCGCACGGGCCAGCGCGGCATTGAGGGATCCCTTGCGAACGCTGCCGACCAGCACGACCCAGTGCATCGCCATTCTCCCGCTGCCCACCATGGGCACGCCCCGGATAATGGCGCAAAAACAAGAAGGTTGCGTGAGCCTTCACGAAAACCAGCGGCGAAAATCAGCCGATGCGCACCATGTGGTTGTCGTAGCGCGGCCCGCCGGTGCGCCGGGCGGTGATGGAAACGCCCTCCCGCGCGGCC
>JAYSCE010000596.1:0-2413 GCA_041915035.1 Xanthobacter sp. | reverse complement strand
GAAGGGGAGCAGGCGAAGACTTCGAGACAGCCTTCGCTGTATTCATCGCCGCCTACCCCTCCGACCCCAGCCACTCGCCCCATGAGGCCCGGCGGCCGTGGGCCCGGCTGAACGATGGCGATCAGGCCAAGGCCATGATGGCGCTGCCGCGGTACCTTGACCACGCCAAGTCGCGGAAGGCTCCGCTGCGGTCTCCGGCCTCCTACCTGCGCAGCCGCATCTGGGAAAACTTCGCCGCCGCACCGGCGCCCGTTGCTGCCACCCCTCGGGCTGAGCTGGACGCCGTGAGCCGGGCTGTGGCTTGGGCGCGCTCCGATCAGGACCGGTCGAGCTGGGTGTTTGTCGAAATAGGCACGGAGGCATGGGCAGCGTGGCAGGTGGCCTATCGCCATGCCGGTTATACGCCGCCCGGCGCGGCCTGGACCTTTGCCGCCGATGACCATGGTGAGGTCGCTCGCCGCCATGGCCGATCCTTCCCGACTCGCTTCCCACCCCGGCAGCCTGGACCGGAGCCGCCTGCCGAGGCCGCAGCCGAGTGACGTGACCCTGTGGATGCTGTGGATGACGGAGATGGATGATGGGACAGGGGCAGGGGAAGTGGCTCTCGGTTGGCGTTTCTGTCGGCGCCGAGTTCGCCGCCGAGGCGGACCTCAGAGAGGCTGGCTTTGAGGTGTTTCTGCCGTGGGGGCGGGTCGAGCGGAAGCGCAGCTGGCGAGGCCTCACCATCAAGACAGCCGCGACGGCCGCGCACTTCCCCGGATACATGTTTGTCTTTGTAGATGAAGACCATTCCGTCTTTCGCCTACGCAAGGCCAAGGGCGTCATTCAGGTCGCGAACCGGGGTGGGGCGGTGCTTCCGGTGGCGCCAAGCGTCATGGAAAAGATGCGGGCGGCTTGCTGGTCGGATGGCTACTGGCTACCGGAACCTGCGGAAGAGAAGCCCGTGGTAGGGCCTCGCGTCGGCGATGTGGTCATGATCGCAGATGGGCCATTCCTCGGGTTCCCTGGCGAGGTTCAGGAGGTTGACTCCCGGACAAATACGATGGTCCTATCCGTCTCCATATTCGGGCGACCCACCAAGGTGAGTTGTTCCCTATCGACTGCCGAAGGCAAGGAGCCCGAGACGGTCTGATAGGGCCCGAGCGGCAGCAGGGCAGGACGGCCTTACGGGGCACATCACCTCTGTCGTTTCGGTGCGAGAACCAAGTCGCCAGGCCATGCCCAAGCGACTTGAAGTGCGCAAGCTATGGCGCAATCCCGATGCCGAAGATCAGAACTACCTCACCTCGCCTGCGCCCTGCGGTGCAGACCATCGGCCGCGTCCAACCCAAGCAGGCCGACGCGCACTACCTCACGCCGCAACACCGGCGATGGGCTGCCGAAGTGGTTGATCGGGCTGGTGGCCGATGCCAGTGGCCCGGCTGCACCAAGGCAGCGCCACAGCATCGGATGGTGGCTGACCATATCGTCGAGGTGAAGGACGGCGGCTTATTGTTCGACCCCGCCAACGGCCAGTGCCTGTGCGTCGCCCATAACACGGCGAAGGGCGCGCAGGCGCGGGCCGCCCGCATGGCGCGCCCCGCCGGCTGATCGGCAGGGGTGGGGGGGTCGAATCCCTGGGCGACCTAGGGCCCCTCACCGCCATGGGTCCAATCTGGAGGTTTTTTTCCGTGGCTGACGCGAATTCTGGCGGGGGAGGCCCCGCCCCCGCCGGGCTTGACCTCTTCGGGAAGGTGCTCGAGCCGATCCGTGATCGGCGCGGGCGGCCGTCCTACAAGAAAGACAAGCAAAATCAGACGTTTGTCGAAGCACGCGCCGCGGCGGGATGGACCCACAAGGCCATCGCCGACAACATGGGCATCGACGAGAAGACGCTGCGCAAACATTTTTCCCGCGAGCTGACCGACGGCGCCATCCGCGTCCGTGGCCAGATTATCGATGTGCTCGTGCGTCGGATGCAGGAGGGCCATGTCCCGTCCATCCGGCTCCTTCGCGAGATCCTCGATGAGGCTGGGCCAGTCGCGCCGCGCAATCACCCTGGCCACGATGCTGATGGTGATGACGATGGCGAGGAAGAGCCGAAGGCGGCCGTGGGCAAGAAGGAGCAGCGGATCCTCGATGCCCAGTCGGTGCCGGATGACTATGGCGACATCCTGCAGCGGATCGAGCGCCGGCACTGATGCTGTCGGTCTCGTTTGCGTGTCCGGACTGGTTCGAGAAGCTGAAGCGGGGCGACTCGCCTATCCCGCAGCTGCCGCTCGACCAGGTGCTTGCTGACGGGGCCGTCGCTCTCTACGACAAGCTGAGGGTGCCCAACATTCCCGGCACTCCGACCAACGGCGAGGCCGGCGGCGAGTGGATGCGCAATATCGTGCGCGCCGCCTTCGGCAGCATCGATCCCGAGACGGGCGCG
>JAYSCE010000595.1:0-2424 GCA_041915035.1 Xanthobacter sp. | reverse complement strand
AGCTCCCAGCCCGAAGCCAGGTAGCGGCGCTCGGCGCCCTGCACCACCAGGATGCGGAAGGGGCGCTCGTCCATCTTGATGTACAGGCCGCCACCAGGCGCGGTCGAGGTCATCATGCCGAGCACGTTCTCGGCGTAATGCTTCCATTCGGCGAGGTCGTCGATCTGGGCGACGAAGTAGGCCAAACCGCGGATGTCGATCATTGCTGCCCCCAAAGATTGGTCGGATACGTGGGGGCATTGTGCGAACAGGCGGCCGAGCCATCATCGTCCGTTGAGACTACGAAAAATGAACGCCGGCGCCGGCGGCGGCGCCCTCATGCCCGGCCCGCTACCGCCTGGCGCCGGATCTAGGGCGCGATGCCCGCCACCCGCCGCGGCCCCGGCACCTCTGCATAGCGGCCCTCGCTGAGTTCGAGCCCCCGCAGGAGCGCATTGCGCAGCTCACGCGGATCGATTACGTCGTCATAGGCCATGCGGTCTGCGAGGCGGTAGGCGCCCCCCATCTGCTCGGCCTCGATCCGTGCGCGGGTGGCCGCGTCCAGCTTGGCCGAATCCGCGCCGCCAGCAACGGGCAGGGAACCCAGCGTCACTGCGGGAAATGCCAGGCTGAGCGTCTGCCCATCGAACGGGTTCATCGCCATGACCGAGGAGCCGAAGCCGAACGCCTTGCGCAAGGTGACGTGCAGCTTCGGAACCTGCAGGCGGTGTTGTGCCACGAACATGCGGGCGGCGTGGCGCAGCGCGCCCGACTGCTCGGCCCGCGTGCCGCTCATCACGCCGGGGTTGTCGGCCAGGAAGATCATCGGCAGATGGAAGGCGCCGGCGACGTCCATGAAGTGGGTCGCCTTGTCGGCCCCGTCGGCATCGATGGTGCCCGCCATCACGCCGGGATCATTGGCGACGATGCCCACACTCCGGCCGCCGAGACGGGCGAGCGCCACCACCACGGAGGCCCCGAACTTCGGCTGAATCTCGAGCATGCTGCCCTCATCGACCAGCAGCTCGAGCACATTCCGCATCCGATACGGCTTGCGTGGGTTTGGGCTGATCAGGTCGAGAATCCCGTCCAGCCGGCGCTCGCCAGTGTCGCCGACGACCTTGCGCGGCGGCCGCTCCCAGGCATTCCCCGGGAAATAGGACAGGTAGCGGCGAGCGAGCGCGATCGCCGCCTCGTCGTCCGCCACGAGGTTGTGCGCCACGCCGGAGACAAGCACGTGCACCTGGGGGCCGCCAAGCTGCTCCTTGGTCACCACCTCGCCGGTGGCGGCCTTGACCAGCGGAGGCCCCGCCGCAAAGAGGGAGGCGGCCTCCGTCATGACCACGAAATCCGACATGGGGGCGGTCAGCGCGCCGTGCCCGGCGGCGGCGCCCATGACCAGGCAGACGATCGGGACCTGGCCGGACAGCTCGGCGAGCCCCTGGAGGTCGTTGGGGCGCCTGCCCGCGTGGGTGTTGGTCAGGCGGTGGCCTGCGCCTTCGAGCATGAAGACCAGGGGCACACGCTCCTGCGCCGCGAGCTGGGTGAGCCGGTAGCGCTTGTCTGCGGCACCGTCGCCGATGGAGCCGCCCAGCACGGTGAAGTCCTCGGCGCATGCCAGCGCGGGCCGGCCATCGATCTTGCCGAAACCGGCCACCAGCGCATCGGCCGGGGCGGGCGCGCCGCCTTCCGCGGCCACGCCGCCGACGAATGCCCCCAGCTCCACGAAACTGCCGACATCGAACAGTTTCAGCAGTCGCTGGCGCGCATCCAGCTTGCCGGCGCTTCGATGGCGCAGGACTTTCTCCTCGCCGCCCATGGCCTCGGCGGCCTCACGACGCTGCTGCAGGTCCCGCAGAATCGGACCCCATTCATGGTGATCATTCGTCAACTCAATGTCTCCCTGGATTCTTTCTCGAGCCGCCTCCTCAAAAAAAACGGCCGCCAACCCGTGCGGGGAGGCGGCCTCGAAGAGAGGAGGGACAACCATGCAACAGAACTTCAGGTACTACGCGCGCTACAGGAACAACTTGACATCGAGCACCGCGGGACGGCGGCGCCTTACATGTAGAGGATCACGAGGTCGTTGATGACGGACGGACGCTCGCTGCCGACGATATGGGTGGCGATCTCGATCGTCATCTGCATGCCCTTGGGCAGCTTGTCGACCGACTTCACCCGCGAGTGCGCGTGGATGCGCGAACCGGCCGGCACCGGCGCCGGAAAGCGCAGGCGGTCGGAGCCGTAGTTGAGCATGTTGTTGAAACCGACGACCTCGTAGTCGAGCGGAATGCGGAAGCGCGACTGCAGCACCTGCACCAGCGCGCCGTGGGCGATGGTGCCGCCGAAGGGGCTCTGCTTGCGCGCGCGATCGGGATCGGTGTGGATCCAGTAGTCGTCGCCCGACAGCTTGGCGAACTCGTCGATCAGCGCCTGATCGACCAC
>JAYSCE010000594.1:0-2425 GCA_041915035.1 Xanthobacter sp. | reverse complement strand
CGCGCCCGCTGCACAACGAGATCTATTCGCTGCACTTCCGCCCGAAGGAGACCTTCGACGCGCTATATCGCCTCGCCCGCGAAAGCGAGGAGAACGAGACCCTGCTCGATCTGCTGTTTGATCCCTCATCAGGCGGCGGCGTCCATGCCAATGCCCTTGCCGAGGTGGAGCGGCTCCTCGGCGATCCCTCGCTCGATTTTTCCGCCTATCAGGACTACCGCGCCTATTTCGACTTCGATTTGAGGATGCAGGACATCACCAGCGGCCGGCAGACCAGCTACGATCGCCGGCGCGGCGTCGCCAGCGGTGCCGAGCGGCAGGTGCCTTACTACGTCATCATCGGGGCAGCGCTGGCGAGCATCTACCACGGCACCCGCCAGCAGTATGACCGGCCCGATCTCGGTCTCGGCCTCGCCGTCTTCGACGAGGCCTTCAGCAAGATGGATGGGCCGAACCAGCGCACGCTGCTGGAATTCTACGCCCATATCGGATTGCAGGTGGTGATCGCGGCGCCGTCCGAGAAGCGGTCCATCGTCTACGAGAATCTGGACAGCATCGTCGACGTGTTCCGCCACGCCAACACGGTCACGGCCGAGACGGCCCGCATCAAGCACCACGCTCGCGAAAGGATGCGCGCCGCCAACCCGCAGCACCTGAGCGATGCGGACCTGCAGGCGGCCCTGGGCGACCTCCTGGAGGGCAACGGTCGCCCTTCGGCCTAGATCCGCCGGGCGAGGCCGTAGCGGCGCATGCGGCGGTGGATCGTGGTGCGATCCACCCCGAGGTCGCGGGCGACAGCGGAGATGTTCCAGCTCCGCGCATGCAGAGCTGCGAGGAGCCGGTCGCGCGCGGCGTCTCCCTCTCCCGCCAGCAGGGGCGGCGAAATGGCCGGACCCGTGGCCACCGCATCAGGCAGGCCTTCGGCCTCCCGCAACCGCTCGGGCAGATCCTCCCAATGGATCGTCCCGCCGGCGGCGAGGGCGCAGGCGAAATCGAGCGTGTTCATCAGCTCGCGGATGTTGCCGGGCCAACGATGGGCGCGCAGCAGGCCGAGCGCGTCCGGTGACAGGCTAAAGCGCGTCTTTGCCGCCATACCCCGCGCCTCCAGAAGGCGCTCCACCAGCCAGTCGAAATCGGCGCGGCGGCGCAGCGGCGGCAGGGTGAGGACGGCGCCGCTGAGGCGGAAGTAAAGGTCTTCGCGGAACCGGCCGGCATTCACCTCCGCAAGCAGGTCGCGGTGGGTCGCGGCGATGACGCGGATATTCACCGGCACGGGCCGGGTGCGGCCTAGCGGCGTCACCTCCCGCTCCGAGAGCACCCGCAGGAGGCGGGTCTGGAGCGTCAGCGGCATGTCGCCGATCTCGTCGAGGAAGAGCGTGCCGCCGTCCGCCTCCAGCACCAGCCCCTTGCGCCCGCGCGCCACCGCGCCGGTGAAGGCGCCGGCCTCGTAGCCGAACAGTTCGCCCTCGATCAGCGTCTCGGGAAGCGCCGCGCAATTCACCGCCACGAAGGGCCGCGCGGAGCGGGCACCCGAGGCATGGATCGCCTTGGCGAGGAATTCCTTGCCGGTGCCCGTCTCACCGCAGACGATGAGGTTCATCTGCGTGTTCACCAGCCGAGCCGCACGGGCCGCCACCGCCGCCATGGCCGGATCGCCGCCATGGAGGCCGGCGAGCGGCGCGGGCAGGCTGGGCGCCGCGGCGGCCTCGGACCGCGTGGAGACGCGGGCCGGCAGCTGGCAGTGGGCGAACATGGGCGTGCCCGTGCCGGCGAGGCGCACCATGCGCTGCGCCACCGGGCTCGCCGGGCCGAGGCGTGGCAAATCGTCGAGGGCGATCTCGATAAAGTCGCTGAGGCGGCGCCCCACCAGCGGCCGCGCGGCATCGACGGGTGGACGGGCCTCCAGTTCGCGCCGCAGCAGGGCGCGGGCCTTGCTGTTGAAGCCGACGATCCGCCCGGAGCTGTCCACCGCCATCACATAGGGCGGGTCCACGTCGGCGAATTCCGGCGATGGTGCGAGGCGCAGGATGAACTCGCCCCGGAAGCGGTTGAGGAGGTTCGCCGTCTCGATCTTGTGCGCCACCGACTTCACCAGCTGGAGCGCGAGCAGCTGGCTCTCCTTCGGCTGGGGCGAGCGCAGGGCCGAGATGTCGAGCACCGCGGCGAGCGCCCCGGAGGGATCGAACACCGGCGCCGCCGTGCAGGTGAGCGGGATGTGCGTCGCATCGAAATGATCGGTCTGATGGACCGTCAGAGCCTCGCCCGTGGCGATGCAGGTGCCGACCGCGCAGGTGCCCGCGCTCGGCTCCTTCCAGTCAGCACCGAGATAGAGGCCGGCGCGCATGAGGGTGGCATCGAAGGTGGGATCGCCGATGAAATCCACGGTGATACCCTTGGCGTCGGTGAGCAGCAGCACGTAGCCGAG
>JAYSCE010000593.1:0-2433 GCA_041915035.1 Xanthobacter sp. | reverse complement strand
GGTCATGATGCCCCGTGCGTTGGATCGGGCGAGCGCCCGCCGCTGATTGGAACGGCTCTATAGCACCGCGTCCGGGGCGACGAAATGACGGGCGGACCAAAGGCCCGCGCGCAATCCCCTTAGACGATCTCGATGACCGCCCCCGGCTTGAGCCGCGCCAGCAGGCGCTTCATGTCCGCCCGGCGCAGCGCGACACAGCCCTCGGTGGGCGTGAACCCCGGCCGGGCGAGATGCACGAACACCGCCGAGCCGCGCCCGGCGACGCGGGGGCGCTGGTTGTGATCGATCACCAGCACCAGATCGTAGAGCGCATCGTCGCGCCACATCCTCTCGTGGGACACCTTGCGTGCCCCGCCCATCGGCAGCGTGACGGCGCGGTTGTAGCGCCGGTCCGCGCGGTCGTCGCACCAGCCGTCGTCAGAGCGGATGGCGCGGGCGGGAAGGCGGGAGACCGGGCGCGTGCCGTGATCCGGCCGGTAGAGCAAGGCGAGGATGCGCCACCGGCCGGCGGGGGTCCGCCCACCGCCCTCGCGCTTGTTGGCGCCGATGCCGGAGCGCCCCAGCGCCACCGGCATCGACAGCCCGCCCACCCGCAAAATCCCCTGGTGGCGGGTGCCGGGACGGCGGCTGACGCGGATGCGGGAGATTCCCACAGGATGTAGCGGTGTCATGACTTAGTTTGATACCTCTCCACAGCCATCCCGGGATGGAAATTTGCGCCAAGCCATGTCCATGCTCTACTGGCGCGATTCGCGCGCCCGCAAGGGCGCAGGAGGAATTGATGCCCAATGCGTGGAAAATCCTGGTGGTCGAGGACGACCCGGAGCTGCGCGATGCGCTGATCGAGCAGCTCGCGCTCCAGGACGAATTCGAGCCCGTGGGCGCGGACACCGCCGGCGGCGCCGTCGAGCAGGCGAAGAACGGGGCCATCGACCTCGTCATCATGGACGTGGGCCTGCCTGACATGGACGGGCGGGACGCCGTGCGCCAGATGCGCCGCAACGGCTTCAAGGCCCCCATCCTCATGCTGACCGGCCACGACACCGACAGCGACACCATCATGGGGCTCGAGGCCGGCGCCAACGACTATATCGTGAAGCCGTTCCGCTTCGCGGTGCTGCTCGCCCGCCTGCGCGCCCAGATGCGCTCGCACGAGGCGAGCGAGGACGCTGTGTTCGCCATCGGCCCCTATTCCTTCCGTCCGGGTGCCAAGCTCCTCCTCACCGAGCGCGGCTCCAAGATCCGCCTCACCGAGAAGGAGACGGCCATCCTGCGCTATCTCTACCGGGCGGGGAAAAACCCGGTGCCGCGCGAGACGCTGCTGCAGGAAGTGTGGGGCTATAATTCCGGCGTCACCACGCTCCAATCCCACCCTTCTTGCGACCCAGGCCGGGGGCTACAAGCTCGTGCCCTGACGGCCGGGCCGGACCATCATGCACAGCCACTTGAGGAAACGTCGTCCGTGAGCATCGACAGGGACATCGCGCTGCTCCGGGGGGTCGCTACCTTCGATCTGCTCAGCGACGGCGCCGTGCGCATGCTCGCCTCGGGCGCCGAGGAGGTGCGGCTCGCCGAGGGCGACGTGCTGTTCCGCGCCAACGAGATCTCCGACGGCGCCTTCGTGGTGGTGTCCGGCCGCCTCAATCTGCTCGACGAGCGCACCCCCGCCGCACCGCGCCTGTTGAAGGGCGTGACGGCCGGAGCCCTTGTGGGTGAGACCGCCCTCATCATCGCCACCCCCCGCCCGGCCACCGCCGTCGCCGCCGAGGAGACGGTGGTGATCCGCCTGCCGCAGGAGGTGTTCACGCGGGTGCTGGAGCGCTATCCGGAGGCCACGGCCAAGTTCCGCCGCGCCATCGCCCGCCGGCTGGAGGGGACGCTCCGCCCAAGTCCCCCCCCCCCTCCGCCCGCGGGGGGGGGGGGCCGCCCCCCGCCCGCGTGGGGGGGGGGTTCAAGCGCCACGCCCCCCGCCCGCGCCGCCGGCGCTGAGCGACTCGCCGCCCTATTGCCCTCTCAGGCGGGCCATCAGCGCGAGGGCATCGGCGGAAAGGGCATCCATGGTCATGTAGGCGTCGATGGCACCGCCCATGTCGCATTGCGCCGTGCCCGCGACGACCTGTTCGCCGCAGACCGCGAGCTGCCGCCCGAGCCCCGCCAGCTGGGACAGGACCGCCGGATCGGTCACGGTCGCTGCGTCGATGCCGGCAAAGCCGGAGCCGAAGGGCGCGTTACGGGCCTGGAACGTGCGTACATCGGCCCTTGTCACGCCGGCGAGGCACTCGGCGAGGCCACGCTTCCACCCCATGTGATCGGACTTCAGGCGGCAGATGGCGGCGGCGGCCCCGGCCTTGGCCGCGGCCCGAGCGATGAGTTCGCTGGCGACGGCATCGGCGCGGCCGAGAAGGCCGGCGGCGGTGGCGGAATCGGTCTCGT
>JAYSCE010000592.1:0-2436 GCA_041915035.1 Xanthobacter sp. | reverse complement strand
CATGATTGCGGTGCATGATGTCCGCCCAGGTCGCCTCCTCTTCCGGCGCCAGGAAGAAGGCGGCCCGGAAGGCGGCGTTGGCATAGCGCAGCCGATCGAAGGAATCATAAGCCGCCACCAGCACTTGCGTGCTGTCGTAAAGGGCGGCGAGATGGTCGGGGACAAGGGTCATTCGCGATATAGTATACGCTATCCCCGCTTGTTTTCGCACGATGAGATCGCAGGGATGGTGCGTGGTGCTGTCTCAGGGCGCGGGCGTGGCCGGGCGGGCGGATGCTCGCCATGGAAAGCGGCTTCGCGCTGCGGTATGGAGAGGGGTGGCGCGTTGGCGCGCCGCTCTGGAGGGTGCGCGATCCCATGTTTCCGCCCGGCTTCCCGTCCGGCCTGCCGCTGCTGGTGCCGCTGATGCTGGCCGCCTGCCTGATGGTGCCGGCCCGCGCGCTGGAGGCCCAGTGGCCGGACACCGCTTCCGCCCGCCAGCAGGCGCAGGAGCTGGTGGAGGCACTGAACGCCGACCTCCTCGCCCATCCGAGCGCCACCGCCACCCTGGAGCGCTGGTGCGCCACACGGGGCATCTCCGATCCGTCGCGGGTGGTGGCCGAGCGGGTCTACGAGCGGGAGGGCGCCGCCCCCCCGGAGGTGCGCGCGCTGCTCGGCGCCGGGCCCGACACGCCGGTGCGGCATCGTCGGGTGCGCCTCGTGTGCGGACCCACGGTTTTGTCGGAGGCGGATAACTTTTATCTGCCGGAAAAGCTGACACCGGACATGAACCAGGTGCTGGACACCACCGATACGCCATTCGGCAAGGTGGTGAAACCGCTCGATTTCCGGCGCAAAACCCTCGATTCCACTGTGCTGTGGATGCCGGCGGACGAGACCGGCTTCAAGCCCGCCCCCGGCGCCCCGCTGCCCCTGCCCGCCTTCGTGCTCAGCCACCGGGCGGTGCTGACCCTGCCCGACGGCACCCCATTCAGCGCCCTCATTGAGCGCTACACGGCGGGCATCCTGGGTCCCCCGCCGTCCCGCTGAGGCCGGCCGGCAAGAGCCTTTGACGAAGACATTCCCCCTCCCGCGCGGAGAGGGGAAATGCATTTTCTTACAGAGGCTTGTCAGTCCGTCTGCGCCTCGGCCACGGCCACGGCGGTCATGTTGACGACGCCGCGGGTCGTCACCGACGGGCCGAGGATGTGGGCCGGCTTGGCGGTGCCCATCAGGATGGGGCCGACGGGCAAGGCATCGCCCAGCACCTTGATCATGTTGAATGCGATGTCGGCCGCGTCGAGGTCCGGCATCACCAGCACGTTGGCCACCCCGGAGAGGCCGGAATGGGGGAAGGACTTCTTGCGGATATCTTCCACAAGTGCTGCATCCGCCTGCATTTCTCCGTCGACCTGCAGGTGCGGGTCGCGCTCGCGGATGATGGAGAGGGCGGAGCGGACGCGCTTGGCCGAGAGCGTCTCGTGGCTGCCGAAATTGGAGTGCGACAGCAGCGCCACCCGGGGCTCCAGACCGAAGCGGCGGACGTGGGCGGCGGCCAGCACCGTCATCTCGGCGAGGTCGGCGGCGGTGGGCTCGGTCTGGATCTGCGTGTCGCAGATGAAGAAATTGCCCTTGGAGGTGATGAGCAGCGAGAGCGCCGCCAGTTCCTTGACGCCGGGGGCAAGGCCGATGATGTCACGCACCTGCCGGAGGTGGCGCACGAAGCGGCCCTCGATGCCGCAGAGCATCGCATCCGCCTCGCCGCGATGGACGGCGAGCGCCGCGATTACGGTGGGATGGGTGCGGACGAGCGTGCGGGCGGCATCGGGCGTGACGCCGCGGCGGCCGGCCACCTCGACGTAATCGCGCACGTAGTCGCGGTAGCGCGGATCGTCCTCCGGATTGATGAGGTCGAAATCGCGGCCGGGCTGGATGGAGAGGCCGAAGCGCTTCAGGCGGGTGTCCACCACGCTCGGGCGGGCGACGATGATGGGGCGGGCGATGCCTTCCTCGACCACCGCCTGCACCGCCCGCAGCACGCGCTCGTCCTCGCCCTCGGCGTAGATCACCCGCTTGATGCTCTTCTTCGCCTTGGCGAACAGCGGACGCATGATGAAGCCGGAGCGGAACACGAAAGTGTCCAGCCGGTCGATATAGGCGTCCATGTCGGTGATGGGCCGCGTCGCGACGCCTGTGTCCATGGCCGCCTTGGCCACGGCCGGGGCGATGCGCAGGATGAGGCGGGGATCGAACGGCGAGGGAATGAGCGAATCGGCACCGAAGGAGCGGGTCTCGCCGCCATAGGCGCGGGCCACCACGTCGGACGGCGTCTCACGGGCGAGGGCGGCGAGGGCCTCCACCGCGGCCATCTTCATCTCGGCGTTAATGTCGGTGGCGCCCACATCCAGCGCGCCGCGGAAGATGTAGGGGAAGCACAGGACGTTGTTGACCTGGTTC
>JAYSCE010000591.1:1225-2438 GCA_041915035.1 Xanthobacter sp. | reverse complement strand
CAGACCCTCATGTGCCTCGCCGGCCGCAGTGACGACCGCCATGCCGCCGCGACCCGCGCCCCCTCCGGCGGCGCGATGGCCTGATGCTGTTCGCCGCCCCCCTGCTGCCGGGCCGGCTGATCCGGCGCTACAAGCGCTTCCTCGCCGACGTGGTGCTGGACGACGGCACCGAGACCACCGCGCATGTGGCGAACTCCGGCGCCATGCTGGGGCTCGATGCCCCCGGTAGCCGCATCCTCCTCTCCCGCTCCCTCAACCCCGCCCGCAAGCTGGCCCTGAGCTGGGAGCTGGTGGAGGCCGATTTCGGCGCCGGCCCGGAATGGGTGGGGGTGAACACCATGCACCCCAACTTGCTGGTGGCCGAGGCCATCGCCGCCGGCCAGGTGCCGCCGCTTTCCGGCTATGCCCGCATGCGGCGGGAGGTGAAATACGGCAAGGCAAGCCGGGTGGACATCAAGCTGGAGGACGACGCCCGCCCCGACTGCCTCGTGGAGGTGAAGAACGTCCACCTCATGCGCGCCCCCGGCAAGGCCGAGTTCCCCGACTGCGTGACCGCCCGCGGCGCGAAGCATCTGGAAGAGCTGGCCGGCGAGGTGGCGGCGGGGCGACGGGCGGTGATGGTCTACATCAGCCAGATCGGCTCGGCCGACTCCATCGCCCTCGCCCGCGATCTCGACCCGGGATATGGGCGCGCCTTCGACCGGGCGCGGGCGGCCGGGGTGGAGGCCATCGGCCTTGCCTGCCGGATCACGCCAGAAGGTATCGGGGTGGTGCGCGAGGTGCCCATGCTGGGGTAAGAGACCGGTTCGGGAGCTGACACCATTGGACAGGCACCGAACCCCGGGTGAAAACGTGGTGAAACCCGATTCGGAAACCTGGGGTGAATTGCCGATGGTCGTCCCGTTCAGCCTCTCCCGCCGCGGAACCCTGAAGCTCGCCGCCACCTTCGCCGGGGCGATGATGGCCGACGCCCTGCTGCCGGCCATCGCCGCCGACGACCCCGACCTCTCCGAAATTAAGGCTCTGAAACCAGGCACTTACGTCTGGTATCCGGAGCGCGCGCCGGACGGCTTTGTCGCCATCGTGGTGAATCTGACGGACCAGCTCTGCTTCGTCTACAGAAACGGTGTCCGGATAGGGGCCTCCACGGTCTCCACCGGCAAGGACGGGCATGAGACCCCTACCGGAGTATTCACAATCCTTGGCAAGGACG
>JAYSCE010000591.1:0-1215 GCA_041915035.1 Xanthobacter sp. | reverse complement strand
GCTTTATAACGACGCATCAATGCCTTACACGGAGCGCCTGACCTGGTCCGGCGTGGCGCTGCATGCCGGCGGCCTCCCGGGATACCCCTCCTCCCACGGCTGCGTCCACCTCCCTCTGGAGTTCTCCAAACTGGTCTTCGGCATCACCCACCTGGGCACCCCGGTGATCATCGCCGACCGCCATTCGGCGCCAGAAGATGTTTTGCATCCGGGACTTATCATGAGCGAGGGTCTCGAGCAGCAGCTCGCCACCTCCGCCACCGGGCAAGGCGCCCCGCAGGATGCGACGGCCGCCCCGGAGCCGGTCTCCATGGTGGTCAGCCGGGCCGACAGCTCCATCACCGTCCTCAAGGGCGCCCAGACCGCCGTGCAGGGTCCGGTGAGCATCCGCGATCCGCAGAACCCCTTGGGAAATCTCGTCTATGTGCTCATGAGCAAGGACGGGAGCGCCCCCCGCTGGAGCGCCGTTTCCTATGAAGGCCGCGGCGTCGCGGCCGGTCAGGCGCAGGATGCGCTGGCCCGGATCAGCGTCGATCCCTCCATCAACAAGCAGGTGGCGGCACTGGTGACGCCAGGGACGACCCTGTTCCTCACCGACCTCCCCGCCCATCCGGGCACCCGGAGCGACGGGGGATTTGTCGTTCTCGCACAGAAGGTTACGAGTTGATGCGCCGGCTCGCCTCCGCGGTGATCCTCGCCCTTCTGGGCACCGCCGCTTATGCCCAGAGCAAGCCCCCGGTGCCCGCGAAGGAACTGTTCGGCCGCGCCACCCAGCCGGCCCCCATGGCCGCGCGCAGCATCGGCTTCTATTCCAAGGGCTGCCTCGCCGGTGGCGAAGCCTTGCCGGTCAACGGTCCAAACTGGCAGGTCATGCGCCTGTCGCGCAACCGCAACTGGGGCCATCCGGACCTCGTCGCCTTCCTAGAACGCTTCTCCGCAAAGGTGCCGCAAGTCTCTGGCTGGCAAGGTATTCTCGTCGGCGATATGGCCCAGCCACGCGGCGGCCCCATGCTCACCGGCCACGCCTCCCACCAGATTGGCCTCGACGCCGACATCTGGCTCACTCCCAGCCCCGGCCGCGAACTCACCCGCGAGGAGCGCGAGAAGCTCTCCGCCTCCATGATGGTGCGCGCCGACCGCAAGGACATCGACCCCGCCAACTGGCGCCCGGACACCTGGAAGGTCATCCGCGCCGCCGCCGTCGAGCCGCGGGTG
>JAYSCE010000590.1:0-2440 GCA_041915035.1 Xanthobacter sp. | reverse complement strand
CCGCGAGGCCGAGGGCGGTCTCGAAGCTGTCGGCGAGGCGCTGGGCGAGGTCCGCGCGCACAACGATGCGGTCCACCACTACGTCGATGTCGTGCTTGAACTTCTTGTCGAGGGTTGGCGCCTCGGCGATCTCGTGGAAGGTGCCGTCGATCTTGACCCGCTGGAAGCCCTTCTTCATCCACTCGGCGAGTTCCTTGCGGTATTCGCCCTTGCGCCCGCGCACCACCGGTGCGAGCAGAAAAAGGCGCGTGCCTTCCGGCAGCGCAAGGGTGCGGTCCACCATCTGCGAGACGGTCTGGCTCTCGATGGGAAGGCCCGTGGCCGGCGAATAGGGCACGCCGGTGCGCGCCCACAGCAGGCGCATGTAGTCGTAGATTTCGGTGACGGTGCCCACCGTCGAGCGCGGATTGCGGCTCGTGGTCTTCTGCTCGATGGAGATGGCGGGCGAGAGGCCGTCGATCTGGTCGACGTCCGGCTTCTGCATCATCTCCAGAAATTGGCGGGCATAGGCCGAGAGGCTTTCCACATAGCGCCGCTGGCCTTCCGCATAGATGGTGTCGAACGCAAGCGAGCTTTTCCCCGAGCCGGACAGGCCGGTGAATACCACCAGGCTGTCGCGGGGGATTTCGAGATCCACGTTCTGGAGGTTGTGCTCGCGCGCGCCGCGCACCGAGAGGGTGCGGGCATCGCGACGCTGGGCGGGACGCGGGGAAGCTGCGCGATCAGACATGGACATCCGCTGGCGCCTGCGGCGCAAAAAAGGGTCGGGGCCTGAGGAACGATCGTGCCACCCTTGCGGCGGCAAACACGCCCGCGGCCGGAAAGCCGCGCAGCGCGCCAAGGAACGTGCTCATGAACTCAGGGAAATGTAGTGGACCTTGTGCGATGCGGAAGAGAACATAATCGGAACTCCGAAGGGCGCCATCCAAAAAGAGCGTGCGACTCGCCCGGAGGCGCCTGATGGCCTTGCCAGTCTGGGGGAAGTCGGCTAGGAACACAACGTGAACATTTGATCCCTTAGGTGTTACGCGCGGCAGCGCGCATCAGTTCATCATGGGGATAAAGCCGCACCAGGGGTCGCATGGCCCGGCGGGGACGCTAGGGTGCGGGATTCGCGGCGTGCCGATCTTCGGTGGCGCCCAGAAACGGACTACGGCAGAGGGAGAGCGCGATGGCCGGCAGCGTCAACAAGGTGATCCTGATCGGCAATCTGGGTCGCGACCCGGAGGTCAAGTCGTTCCAGAACGGCGGCCGCGTCTGCAATCTGTCCATTGCCACGTCCGAGAACTGGCGCGACAAGGCCTCCGGCGAGCGCCGCGAGCGCACCGAGTGGCACCGCGTGGTGATCTTCAACGAGAATCTGGTGGGCGTCGCCGAGCGTTTCCTGAAGAAGGGCTCCAAAGTCTATATCGAGGGCCAGCTCGAGACCCGCAAATATGAGAAGGACGGCCGCGAGACCTACACCACAGAGGTTGTGCTGCGGCCTTATCGCGGCGAACTGACGCTGCTCGATGGCCGCGAGGGCGGCGGGTCCGGGGCGGATGAATACGGCGGCGGCTCCGACTTCGGCTCGGCCAGCCCCATGGGTGGTGGCGGTGGTGGTTTCGGAGGCGGCTACAGCGGCGGCGGTTCCGGTGGCGGGCGCCGTCCGGCCCCGGCTGGCGGCGGGATGGGCGGCGGCTCGGGTGGTGGTCGCCCCGCGGCCGATCTCGACGACGAAATCCCCTTCTGAGGCCGTCCGACGCCTGTCGCGCCGGCGGAGGCGGGGCGAAGCGGACGAGAGCCCGGCCGCGGCCCGGTGCTGCGGCGTCCATTCCTGCGTGAAGGGCCGCGGCGTGGAGGGAACGCGTGGCGTTCCCTGTTGCCCCGTCGCGGCGTGGAGGGAACGCGTGGCGTTCCCTGTTGCCCCGTCGCGGCGCCGTTCGCCAGCCGGGTTTTCATGCCTTTTCAGGCCCTTCTGACGCAAAAGCGACAAAATGCGCAGCGCCTGGCAAAGCGCTCCGCATAAGTTATTGATTTATAACGGGAAAAATTGAGCCAACCGGTGGGGTTTTGCTGGCGTCGGAAGGGTGAATCGGCTAGAAGGAAGCGCCCTTCCAATCCATGCGAGTGCTGACTTTTGGCCGATTCCGAAACGCCGAAGAGTGGCGGCGAGCCGCCGTCCGACATCCGGCCCGTTTCCATCACGGAGGAGCTGTCTCGCTCCTATCTCGACTATGCCATGAGCGTCATCGTCGCCCGGGCCCTGCCCGACGTGCGCGACGGCCTCAAGCCCGTGCATCGGCGCATCCTGTTCTCCATGCACGAGAACGGGTACGAGTGGAACAAGCAGTACCGCAAGTCGGCCCGCGTGGTCGGCGACGTGATCGGTAAGTACCATCCCCACGGCGACCAGTCGGTCTACGACGCGCTGGTGCGCATGGCGCAGACCTTCGCCATG
>JAYSCE010000589.1:0-2455 GCA_041915035.1 Xanthobacter sp. | reverse complement strand
GAGCGCGATGACGAGGATGATGCCGTTGGTTCCAAACGAGCCCGGCATCATGGTGCGCAGGCGGTCCTGGCTGCGGCGGATCAGGTCTTCAAGGTCTGGCGGCGTCGGTCCCGATGAAGAGGGCCCCGAACCCCAGGGACCCCGCGGCCCATTACCCCATGGGCCGCCACTCTGATTCTTCCACGACATCCGTCGTCTCCCGTGGGCGGTGCCGCCACCGGCACCCGCGTCGCTGATCCTGCCACCGGCGCGGGTGCGGACAGGCCGCACGCTAGCACGCCGCCCGCAGCGGGTCGCCCGGGGCAAATGACTCCTCTGGGGAGCGCATCTGCCGGGCATACCCGTTCGGCGGAGAGGGCCGGGACGTGGCGCGCCGCGTCAGGCCTGCCCCGCCGGGCCAGGTGGTTATAGGAAACCGCGCACCGCCTTTCAACGCGATGCGCGGTCAGCTCAGTCCGCAGATAAGGTTGACCTCGCGCTTACGCAACGGGAGGGCTGGAGACCTGGAGACGTTCTCCTGCGGCCTGGGCGCGCGCCTGCGTGGCCGCGCCGCGATAATGGTCGAGCACGAACAGGCGGATGGCGGAGGAGAGGTTCCCCTGCGAACGGCCGGAATCGATGGTCGCCACGAGATCGGACAAGGTGAGCCGGCGGCCGCTGGCAATCTCCTTCAGAGCCTCCCAGAAGGCATCTTCGAGACTGACGCTGGTCTTGTGCCCGGCGATGACGATGGATCTTTTAACCACGGGGCTTTTCATGTTCATCCCTCTCGGTCAGGGCGTGGCCCTCAAGGTGGCGCTCTTGCCGCGCGAGCTCGTCCGCAGATTGCTGACGCTCAGCCTTGGTCCGACCGAATCGGATCCGGTTCTGGCTGGCTGCCGCATCAGCCGCCTGACGGGCCCGCGCTTTGCGCGCCCGGTGAAGATTGACCACGTCGCCCAACGCTTGCCTCACCTTGCCGCCGGATTCCTCCGCGCCGACGGCAGATGATCTTCTGTACGGCCGGCGTCACGCGTCAGGCCACTTAGCCCGCAGAGAATTTTACCTCATTGAGCACAGTCAAGATATGGCTAAATTCCACGGAGGTAACATCCCTCGGCTACCTCTCTGGAACTATTTTAGGGTGGAACTCCGCCTCCCCCACGGGCGGCCAGCTGTGCTAAGAGCCGGCCCGCCCGCGTCTTAAGGAAAGGCTCGCCATGACCACCCGCACAGAGACCGACACGTTCGGTCCCATCGAAGTTGACTCCGACCGCTATTGGGGCGCGCAGGCGCAGCGCTCGCTCGGCAACTTCAAGATCGGCTGGGAGAAGCAGCCGCTGCCGGTGGTGCGCGCCCTCGGCATCGTCAAGCGTGCCGCTGCGGAAGTGAACCGTGACCTCGGCCGCCTCGATCCCAAGATCGCCGACGCCATCGTCGCCGCCGCGCAGGAAGTCATCGAGGGCAAGCTCGATGCCCACTTCCCGCTGGCCGTCTGGCAGACCGGATCCGGCACCCAGTCCAACATGAACGCCAATGAAGTGATCTCGAACCGGGCCATTGAAATGCTCGGCGGGGAGATGGGCTCCAAGAAGCCCGTGCATCCCAACGATCACGTCAACATGAGCCAGTCGTCCAACGACACCTATCCCACCGCCATGCACATCGCCTGCGCGGAGGAGATCGTCCACCGCCTGCTGCCGGCGCTCAAGCACCTGCATGGCGCGCTCGCCGCCAAGTCGGCCGAGTGGAAGGACATCATCAAGATCGGCCGCACCCACACCCAGGATGCGACGCCCCTGACGCTGGGCCAGGAATTCTCCGGCTACACCCAGCAGGTCGAGAACGGCATCAAGCGCATCGAGATGACCCTGCCGGCGCTCATGGAGCTGGCCCAGGGCGGCACCGCCGTGGGAACCGGGCTCAATGCGCCCGTCGGCTTTGCCGAGCAGGTGGCGGCCAAGATCGCCAGCATCACCGGCCTCGCCTTCACCTCGGCGCCCAACAAGTTCGAGGCGCTCGCCGCCCATGACGCCATGGTGTTCTCGCACAGCGCCATCAACACGGTGGCGGCCTCGCTGTTCAAGATCGCCAACGACATCCGCCTGCTCGGCTCCGGCCCGCGCTCCGGCCTCGGCGAATTGTCGCTGCCCGAGAACGAGCCCGGCTCGTCCATCATGCCGGGCAAGGTGAACCCCACCCAGTGCGAGGCGCTGACGCAGGTCTGCGTGCAGATCTTCGGCAACAACGCCGCGCTCACCTTCGCGGGTAGCCAGGGCCACTTCGAGCTCAACGTCTACAATCCGGTGATGGCCTACAACTTCCTCCAGTCGGTGCGCCTGATGGCGGACGCGGCCATCAGCTTCACCGACAATTGCGTGGTCGGCATCGAGGCGCGCGAGGACAACATCAAGGCGGCGCTGGAGCGCTCGCTGATGCTGGTCACGGCGCTGGCCCCGAAGATCGGCTACGACAA
>JAYSCE010000588.1:0-2456 GCA_041915035.1 Xanthobacter sp. | reverse complement strand
CGTTTCTGTCACAATGCCCTCACTGTAGCGGGACTCGCAACCCGCCCCGAGAGGAAACCAACCCATGGCCAGCGACCTGATCAAGCACATCACCGACGATTCCTTCGAAACCGACGTCCTGAAGGCCGACAAGCCGGTCCTGGTGGACTACTGGGCGGAGTGGTGCGGGCCGTGCAAGATGATCGCGCCCATCCTGGACGAGGTCTCGCAGTCGTACAAGGACAAGCTGCAGATCGCCAAGATGAACGTGGACGAGAACCGCGACATCCCGGCGAAGTTCGGCATCCGCGGCATCCCCACCCTGATGCTGTTCAAGGGTGGCCAGCTCGCCGCCACCAAGGTGGGGGCCCTGAGCAAGGCGCAGCTCACGGCCTTCATCGACCAGCAATTGGCGTGAGGCCCCCCGGGGCATTCCGGGAAGGCAAACGGGGCCCGTCGGCCCCGTTTCCGTTTTTTGCTGCATAATCCGCCCATCACACGGGCTGCCGATGGCAGGCGGCCCGGTCGATGCCGGTTCGCTGGGCACCTCTCGCCCCGCCAGGAACCTCCCCCCGGAACCAACACCAAAAACTCCTCGATAGGGGTCCCCCCATGCACCTGAACGAACTCAAGGCGCTGCACGTCTCCGAAGTCCTCAAGCAGGCCGAAGAGCTCGAGATCGAAAACGTCGGCCGCATGCGCAAGCAGGAGCTGATGTTCGCCATCATCAAGAAGCGCGCGCGGGCGGGCGAACAGGTGTTCGCGGACGGCGTGCTCGAGATCCTGCCCGACGGCTTCGGCTTCCTGCGCAGCCCCGACACCAGCTACACGGCGAGCACGGACGACATCTACATCTCGCCCTCGCAGGTGCGCCGCTTCAACCTGCACACCGGCGACATGATCGAGGGCGAGGTCCGCACGCCCAAGGACGGCGAGCGCTACTTCGCGCTGACCAAGCTGGACAAGGTCAACGGCCGCGCGCCGGAGGACAACAAGCACAAGATCATGTTCGAGAACCTGACCCCGCTGTTTCCGCGGGAGCAGATGAAGCTCGAACGTGACAACCTCAAGGGCGAGGAGAACATCACCGGGCGCGTGATCGACATCATCGCGCCCATCGGCAAGGGCCAGCGCGCGCTGATCGTCGCCCCGCCCAAGAGCGGCAAGACGGTGATGATGCAGCACATCGCCCACGCCATCGCGGCCAACTACCCGGACAGCTACATGATGGTGCTGCTGGTGGACGAGCGCCCCGAGGAAGTGACCGACATGCAGCGCTCGGTGAAGGCCGAGGTGATCGCCTCCACCTTCGACGAGCCGGCCGCCCGCCACGTGCACGTGGCCGAGATGGTGATCGAGCGCGCCAAGCGCCTGGTGGAACTGAAGAAGGACGTGGTGATCCTGCTGGACTCCATCACGCGCCTGGCCCGCGCCTACAACAACGTGGTGCCCTCCTCCGGCAAGGTGCTGACCGGAGGCGTGGACGCCAACGCGCTGCAGCGGCCCAAGCGCTTCCTGGGCGCGGCGCGCAACGTGGAGGAAGGCGGCTCGCTGACCATCATCGCCACCGCCCTGATCGACACCGGCTCGCGCATGGACGAAGTGATCTTCGAGGAGTTCAAGGGCACCGGCAACTGCGAACTGCACCTGGACCGGCGCCTGTACGAGAAGCGCGTGTTCCCCTCGATCCAGCTCAATCGCTCCGGCACCCGCCGCGAGGAACTGCTGCTGGCCCCCGAGATCCTGCAGAAGACCCGCATCCTGCGCCAGTTCATGTACAACATGGACGAGATCGAGGCGATGGAGATGGTCCTGAAGTCGATGAAGGCCACCAAGACCAACGTGGAGTTCTTCGACATGATGCGGCGCGGGGGCTGAGGGGTTCCATTCCCTTCCGTTGCGCAGAGCCCGGCTTTCCGCCGGGCTTTTTCGTTTTCCGGGCGGGATGTCCCCGGAAATGCCGCCGCCCCCTCGAAGCGCGGCACCACGCCTGCCCCGCGCCGGCCACCGGATGCCGGGTCGCTCCTCTTGCCGGGCGCGAGCCCCGACGCCACACTCCGCCGGACCCCGGAGGACCCATGCACCTGCTCAAGACCCTGGTGGCGGCGATCGCACTGCTCGCCGCCGCGGCCGCGCCGGCCCGTCCCATCGACGCCATCCGCGCCTCCGGCAAGCTGGTGGCCGCCACCGAGGGCGCCTTCGCGCCCTTCAACCACTTCGAGGGCGACAGGCTGACCGGCTTCGAGGTGGAGCTGGCCGAGGCGGTGGCGAAGAAGATGGGCCTGAAGGTCGAATGGAAGACGCTCGGCTTCGACGGGCTGCTCACGGGCCTCGCGCAGGACCGCTGGGACCTCGTGATCGCCTCGCACGGCATCACCGAGGAGCGCGCCAAGGCCGTCGACTTCATGGCGCCGCACTACTGCTCCGGCGGCCTGATCGTCTCGCGCGACCCCGCCATCCGCTCCGCGAAGGACCTG
>JAYSCE010000587.1:0-2470 GCA_041915035.1 Xanthobacter sp. | reverse complement strand
CGCCACCATCTGCCAGCCGAAGGCGACCAGAACGAAGGGCGCGACGAACTTCGTCACCGCCGCGCCCACATTGCCTGCACCGAAGATGCCGAGCGCCGTGCCCTGCTTGCCCGCAGGATACCAGCGCGAGACATAGGCGACGCCCACCGAGAAGGAACCGCCGGCGATGCCAACGCCGAGCGCTGCCAGCAGGAACTGCGGGTACGTGTGCGCGAAGGTGAGGAGGAAGGTGGCGAGCGCGGCCGCCAGCATGGTGAGGGCGAACACCACGCGCCCGCCATAGACATCCGCCCACACGCCCAGCGCCACGCGGATGAGCGAGCCGGTGAGGATGGGCGTGCCGATGAGGAGGCCGAACTCGGTGTCCGAGAGGCCGAGATCCTGCCGGATGCGGATGCCGATGATGGAGAAGATCGTCCACACCGCGAAGCACACGGTGAAGGCGAGGGTGCTCATGGAAAGGGCGCGCCGCTGGTCGCTTTGGCTCGCCTCGAGAGGGGTGTGCATGGCTTCAACCCGCCAGTTGCAAAGTCGCGGCCGGGCCGCGCGTCGCAAACCTGCGGCGGGGGCGCCGTGGCTTCTTTGATCTGTATCAGTAATAGAATTCAGTCATCAGAAAACAGGAGGTACTTACTGGATGAATCAGAGATAAATATCTTTATTCTGATCTATGTTTTACAAGTTTTGACGTTACGATTGACATTTGTCAATCCGTGCGCGATGGCTTGATAGGGGTGACGACAAGAGGTGCGCATGAGGCCCGACGACGCCGCCGTGATCCGAAGCTTGCCGCTGTTCGCCGACGCCCGCGAGGAGACCTTCGCGGAGTTGGTGCGCACGGCGTTTCTCCAGCGGTTCCCGCCGGGTGTGACCCTCATCAACGAGAGCGACGAGGCGGATTTTCTGCACGTGGTGGTGGAGGGGCAGGTGGAGCTTTTCGCCACCTCCGGCGAACGCGAGACCACCATGAGCATCGTCGAGCCGGTGGGCACCTTCATCCTCGCCGCCGTGCTCAACGCGCGCATCTATCTCCAGTCCGCCCGCACCCTCAAGAAATCGCAGGTGCTGATGATCCCGGCCGAGAAGGTGCGCGATGCGCTGGGCACGGACCCGGCCTTCACCCGCGCCGTGGTCACCGAGCTTGCCCGCGGCTATCGCCGGGCGGTGAAGGAGGTGAAGGGCCAGAAGCTGCGCACGGGGGCCGAGCGCCTCGCCAACTGGCTGCTCCAGCGCGCCGACGTGGAAGGGGCGGGGCGCCTCACCCTGCCGTTCGAGAAAAGGGTGCTCTCCTCGCTCTTGGGCATGACGCCGGAGAACCTCTCCCGCGCCTTCGCCGTGCTGAAGACCCATGGCGTCTCCAGCCGCGGCGCCGTCATTACCCTCGCCGATCGCGCGGCCCTCGCCGCCTTCGCGCGGCCGGACCCGCTCATCGACGGGCCGGAGTGAGGGGCTCCCCAACGGGCGCCGTCATCCCCCGGCTTGTCCGGGGGATCCACCCATCGGCCTCAGCAGGGTTCGGCAAGCCGGACCAGACCCGCCGTGGATCGCCCGGACAAGCCGGGCGATGACGCCGGGGTGATGGCGCTGGCTGCCTTTGCGCGGCCCTATCCGCTCATCGACGGGCCGGAGTGAGGCGGCGCCCCCCTTGATTAAGTCCGCTCAGCTTGGCCATGGTGCTCGCGGCCGGTGACTCACAGCGCACGGGCAGGGAGCGATCCATGGCGGCGACGCAGTTCCACAGGGTGGTGATCTTCCTTCTGTTCGCCATCACGGTGGTGAATTACATCGATCGCGCCGCCATCTCCTATGCCATCCCGGCCATGGAGCAGCAGCTGGGGCTCTCCAAGGCGGCCGCCGGCACCATTCTCGGCGCTTTCGGCCTCGGCTATGCGGTGACGACGCTGATCGGCGGCTTCGCGGTGGACCGCTACGGCGCGCGCATCGTGCTCGCCGTCGCGGCGGTGCTGTGGAGCCTGTCCATCGGCCTCACCGGCCTCGCCTCCGGCTTCCTCACCCTCTATCTCGCGCGCACGCTGCTGGGCATGGCGGAGGGGCCGAACTTCTCCGCCGTCACCGGCGCCGTGGAGCGCTGGCTGCCGCCGGCCCGCCAGGCGAGCGCGCTCTCCTATGCCCTGGTGGCGGTGCCGGTGGCGCTCGCCTGCGGCGGGCCCATCGTGACCCAGCTTCTCGCCGTGCTGGACTGGCGCGGCACCTTCGCCGTGCTGTTCGTTGTGTCGCTGGTCTGGGTGCCGCTGTGGTTCTTCCTGTTCCGCGACGACCCGGCCCAGTCGCGCCATGTGAATGCGCAGGAGCTGGCCTTCATCCGCGACGGCCAGAATCAAGAGGCCGCGCCCGTGCGCCGCTGGCCGCGCATGAGCGAGGTGCGCCTGCTGCTCACCAACCGCACGCTGCTGGTGAACTACTGGGCCTTCTTCGTCTTCGGCTACTTCCTGTTTTTCTTCATGGCGTG
>JAYSCE010000586.1:0-2478 GCA_041915035.1 Xanthobacter sp. | reverse complement strand
ATGATCGGCTGGCCTTGCGGCGGTCCGATCTCATCTCGGTGCGGGTGATGGGATGGGGCGACGGCACGAGCGCGGTGGACTATACCGTCAACCCCGCCTTCGGCGTACCGCATATGACCGGGCCTGCCGACAGTGACGAGCCCGTCAACCACGTGCTCCCGGCCTGGGACCTGCTCGCGGGAAGCTACGCCGCCTTCATCCTGCTGGCGGCCGAGCGCCGCCGTCGGCAGACCGGCGCGGGAGCGGAGGTGCGGCTCCCCCTCAGCGATGTCGCAGCGACCACCCTCGCAAATCTCGGTCAGGTGGCCGAGGTGGCGGCCGGCGGCGATCGACCACGCGTGGGCAATGCCCTGTTCGGCGCCTTCGGCAGGGATTTCGTGTGCGGGGATGGCCGGCGCATCATGGTGGTCGCCATCACGCCGCGGCAGTGGGCGAACCTCGTCGGCGCCCTCGGTATCGAAGCGGCGGTGGGCGCGCTCGAAGAGCGGCTCGGGACCAGCTTCGCCCGCGACGAGGGTCAACGCTTCACCCACCGCGAGCCGCTTTTCGCAATGGTGCAGCAGGCCATCGGCCAAAACACGTTCGAGGGGGTCGCGGCCGCGTTCGATGCGAAGGGCGTGTGTTGGAGCCCCTATCGCACACTGCGGCAGGCGTTTCACGAGGACCTGCTTTTCCAAGAGGCCTACGGCCTGTTCGAGGCCATCGCCCACCCCGGCGGGGGGCGTTACGCCACCCCCGGCGCGGCCGGGCGCCTTGAGGGGATGCCGCGTGGCCCCGCTGCATCGGCTCCCCGTTTCGGCGCTCACACGGACGAGGTGCTCTCAAGCCTCCTCGGGCTTCCCACCGCGGAGATATCCCGCCTGCACACCGCCGGCCTCGTGGCCGGGCCACGCCCTTGATTTGCGAGACTATTGCGATGACGATCATCGATCTTGATACGGATCTGCGTCCGTACGACCGCGCCGTCGAGGCGACGCACATATATCTCGCCGCCCTGCGCCGCGCGGTGGCAGCGCAGGTGATGGTGGATGGCGCGCTGGATGCCGCCCGCGGCGCCCGCCACCAGCGCGCGGTGCACGGGCTCGCCTGGGCGGCGACGTTGGTGGAAGCGCTTGCCGCCGGAGGCGCCTTCATCGGCCGTCTGAGCGCGCGGGGCGAGCTGTCCGCCATGGACGACGACCTGATGTCGATCGGCTTCGGCGAATGCCTCGGCCAGCTGGCCGAGGGTATCGCCATGAGCCAGAATGAGGTTTTCCGCGCCCGCGAGGCGGGGACCTCGGACGCGGCGCGGGACTTGGCCGCCGATCCGGCCGTGGGTTGGTTCCTCGACCAGGGGAGCACGGTCGAGCGCCGCCGCTCGGTGATGGAGGCCATGCGGGACGGGCAGGCCGTCAACGAAAGCCTCGGCGATGAGACGCTGGATTTCATCCGCGGCCAGTTCCGCCGGTTCGGTGCCGAGCGCATCGCCCCGAGTGCGCAGGAGTGGCACCTCAAGGATGCACTGATCCCGAACGAGATCATCCAGGAGATGGCCGGTCTCGGGGTGTTCGGACTTTCCATTCCCGAGCAATATGGCGGCCTCGGCCTCGGTAAGCTGGCGATGGTCGTGGTCTCCGAGGAACTCAGTCGAGCCTGGATCGCCGCGGGATCGCTCGGCACCCGCTCCGAGATCGCCGGGGAGCTCATCGCCTCGGCAGGGACAACGGAGCAGAAGGCGAAGTACCTGCCGGGTCTTGCAGCCGGTACCCTCCTTCCCACCGCGGTGTTCACCGAGCCCGACACGGGCTCCGACCTTGCGAGCCTTCGCACCAAGGCGGAGCAGGACGCATCCGGCGCGTGGAGGGTGTTCGGCAACAAGACCTGGATCACCCATGCCGCTCGGGCCGACCTCATGGCCTTGCTCGTGCGCACCCGCGTGGGCTCGAAGGGGCACGACGGGCTCAGCATGTTCCTGGCCGAGAAGCCGAGAGGCGACGCGCACGACGACTTTCCGGCGGATGGCATGAGCGGGGGCGAGATCCCGGTGCTCGGCTATCGGGGCATGAAGGAATACGAGATCGCGTTCGATGGGTTCATAATTCCGGGGGACGGCCTCCTCGGCGCGGTCGAGGGGCAGGGCTTCCGGCAATTGATGCAGACCTTCGAGAGCGCCCGCATCCAGACGGCCGCGCGGGCGGTGGGCGTGGCGTGGAAGGCGTTCGATCTGGGCCTGCGTTACGCCCAGGAGCGGCGGCAGTTCGGCCGGCCCATCATCGAGTTCCCGCGCATCGGCGACAAGATTGCGGTGATGGCCGCAGAGACGCTGATGGCTCGCGAGCTCACCTATCTTGCGGCCCGCCGCAAGGACACCGGCGAGCGATGCGACATCGAGGCGGGCATGGCGAAGCTGCTCGCCGCGCGCGTCGCCTGGTCGAACGCCGACGTGAGCATGCAAATCCACGGCGGCAACGGATACGCCCAAGAGTTCGAGATCAGCCG
>JAYSCE010000585.1:0-2486 GCA_041915035.1 Xanthobacter sp. | reverse complement strand
GATGTCTATGACGCCCACCCCGTGCCGCCTGACAGCCCGCTCTTCGACCTGCCGAACCTGCTGATGACGCCCCACCTCGCCGGCATCACCGCCACCTCCATGCGGGCCATGAGCATCGGTGCCGCCGAGGAGGTGCTACGCATCCTGAGGGGCGGGGAGCCGCAGAACCTCGTCAATCCCGATTATCGCGCCGCGCGCGCCTGACGCGACCCGAGCCAAGACACCGAGAGAGCCCCATGCGCATCGCCTCCGTCCGTGCTGTCCCCGTCTCCTTCCGCGTGCCCGAGGGCAAGAACGTCACCCTCGGCATCGGCCGGGCGGTGAAGCGGGATTCCGTGCTGGTGCGGGTGGAGACGGACGAGGGTCTCGTCGGCTGGGGCGAGGCCCATCACGGTCGCTGCCCCGGCGCGGTGGCGAAGCTCATCGACACCACCCTGTCTGAGCTGGTGTTGGGCACGGATGCGCTGGACGTGGTGGGGGTGTGGCAGAAGGTCTACCGCATGCAGCTCGCCAGCCACGGCATGGGCGCCGCGGCGGCTCTCGCCTTGAGCGGGCTCGACATCGCCTTGTGGGACATCCGCGGCAAGGCGATGAACGCACCCATCCATCGCCTGCTGGGCGGCGCGCCGAGGAAGATCAAGGCCTATGCCGGCGGCATCTCGCTCGGCTGGCAGGATCCGGCGGCGCTGGCGGAGGAGGCGCAATCCTACGTGGCGCAGGGCTATCGCGCCCTGAAGCTGCGGGTGGGCGACACGCCCCGCCGTGACATCGCGCGGGTGGAGGCGGTGCGCGCGGCGGTGGGGGACGAGATCGATATCCTCGTGGACGGCAACACCGGCTGCTCGCTGGACGACGTGCGCCGGGTGATGCCGGCCTATGAGGCGGCGAAGGTGGGCTGGTTCGAGGAGCCGTTCCCGCCGCACGATTACCGGAGCTATCTGGACGCTACGAAGCTCGGCACCGTGCCGCTCGCGGCGGGGGAGAACCACTATACCCGCTTCGAGTTCACCCGCCTGATCGCGGACGGGGCTGTCTCTTTCGCGCAGCCGGACCTCTCCAAGGCCGGCGGCATCACCGAATGCCACCGCATCGCGGTGCTCGCCTCGGCGTGGAAGATGTCGGTGAACCCCCACACATCCGCCACCGGCATCAACATGGTGGCGACGCTGCATCTGATGTGCGCGGTGGACAACCCCGGCTATTTCGAGGGCGACGTCGCCCACCACAACCCGTTCCGCGATGAGGTGTGCGGCCTGCCGTACCAGCTCTCGCCGGACGGCACCGTTACCTGCCGCGAGGGGCCGGGCCTCGGCATCGAGGTGGACGAGGCCTTCCTTGCCACCCACCCGCTCATCGAAGGCCCCTGCTACGTGTGACTTTGGGGGCCGTCACAGGAAGCCGGTGGAGATCCACGGCACGGCGGCGACGATGATGAGGCCGATCAGCAGAGCGATCATGTAGCCCACGATGGGCTTCATGCCCGCGTCCGGGCTGATGCGGCTGATGGCGCAGGCGGCGTAATAGCCGACGCCGAAGGGCGGCGCGAACAGGCCCATGCCCATGGCGAGGATCACCACCATGGAATAGTGGACCTCGTTCACCCCCACCTGCTTGGCGATGGGGAAGAGCAGGGGGCCGAACAGCACGATGGCGGGAATGCCCTCCAGCACCGAGCCCAGCACCACGAAGGCGACGATGGAGACGGCGAGGAAGCTTGCTGACCCGCCCGGCAGGGCGCGCATGGCCTCGGCCAAGGCGTTGGAGAAGCCGGACTGGGTGAGCGCCCACGCCATGCCGGTCGCCGCGCCGATGATGAACAGGATGGCGCCGGAGAGCGCCGCCGTATCCACCAGCATGGGGAACAGGCGGCGGAAGTCGAACCGGCGATAGATGAGCAGGCCCGCCACCACCGAATAGACGATGCCGATGGTGGAGACCTCCGTGGCGGTGGCGACGCCCTCGATCACCGCCGCGCGGATGACGAAGGGCAAGGCGATGGCCGGCACGGAAATGATGAAGGCGCGCCCGACCTCGCCCCAGCTCGCCTTGGCGACGCCGCTCAGATCCTCGTCGCGATAGCGCCACCACACCACCGAGCAGAGCGCCACCGCGAGCACCAGTGCCGGCAGCAGGCCGCCGGTGAACAAAGCGGCGATGGAGACGCCCGTCACCGAGCCGATGGTGATGAGCACGATGGACGGAGGGATCGTCTCGGTCTGCGCGCCCGTGGCCGAGAGCAGCGCCACGAGGTCGCCGGGCTTGGCGCCGCGCTTGGTCATTTCCGGGAACAGCACCGGGGCGACGGCGGCCATGTCGGCGGCCTTGGAGCCGGAGATGCCGGATACCAGGTACATGGCGCCGATCAACACATAGGACAGGCCGCCGCGTACATGCCCCAGCAGGCTGGCGAGGAAGCGCACCAGCGCCTGCGCCATGCCGGCCATCTCGATCAGCATGCCCAGGAAGACGAACAGCGGCACCGCCAG
>JAYSCE010000584.1:0-2489 GCA_041915035.1 Xanthobacter sp. | reverse complement strand
CCTGGTGCTGCTCGAGAACCTGATGCTGATCCAGTACGGCTCGGACCAGCAGGCGTTTCCGGCCCTGCTGCCGGACCTCAACATCCGCCTCGGCGGCCTCGTCATCGGCATCGCGCAGCTCATCTCGCTGGCGCTCTCCCTCGGCCTCGTGGCGTTCCTGTCCTGGTATCTCTCCTCCACCGCCGGCGGCCGGCGCATCCGCACCGTGGCGGAGAACCGGGAGACGGCGCTGCTCATGGGCATCGACATCTCCCGCCTCGTGCCGCAGCTCTTCATCGCGTCCGCGCTGCTGGCGGCGCTGGCCGGCATCCTGTTCGCGGTGAACTACCAGCAGGTGTCGCCCTTCATGGGCGAGGGCGTCGGCTTCAAGGGCGTCGCCGCCATGATCGTCGGCGGCATGGGCTCCATCTGGGGCGCTGTGCTGGGCGGGCTGGTGATCGGCCTCGCCGAGGTGCTGTCCATCTCCTTCATCGGCGCGGACGTGGTGAACATCTCCGTCTACGGCCTCCTGCTCCTCATCCTCATCGTGCGTCCGCAGGGCCTCATGGGCCGCGCCGCCAGCCGGGAGAAGCTCTAGATGAGCGGCTATCTGACGGGCGTCCTCGTCGTCCTCGCCTTCAATGTCATCGCCGCCTATGCGGTCTATCTGCCGCTGGCGGCGGGGCAGTTGAACCTCGGCATCGCCGGTTTCATGGCCATCGGCGCCTATGCCTCGGTCTTTCTCACCAACGAATATATGTGGCCCATTTGGGCGGCGATTCCGCTCGGCGCGGGTCTCGCGGGTCTGGTGGGCCTCCTCATCGGCGTGCCGGTGCTGCGCACCCACGGCATCTATCTCGCCATGGCGACCTTCGCCCTGGGGCAGGTGATTTCCGCGATCTTCCTCAATCTGGAAGTGGTGGGCGGCGCCGCCGGCTATCCCGTCACCGATTATGCCGGCCCTTACGTGGTCTATGCGGCGGCGGCGGGGGTGGTGGTGCTGATGCTGCTCGTCTCCCGCACCCGCTTCGCGCTCTGCCTCACGGCGGTGAAGAGCGACGCGACGGTGGCGGACCTGCTCGGTGTCTCCGTGCGCGGCATGAAGGTCGCGGCCTTCGCGCTGGGGGCGGCGGTGGCCGGCTTCGGCGGCGGGCTCTACGCGCACCACTACAGCTTCGTGGAGGCGCAGCACTTCAACGTGCTGCTGTCGGTCTTCACCGTGCTCTACGTGCTGTTCGGCGGCACCCAGACGGTGTGGGGGCCGCTGGCGGGCGCCGCCTTCTTCACTTTGGTGCCGGAGCTGCTGCGCGCCTCCGACCAGTGGCGCTATGCCCTCTTTGCCGTCTTCATCATCCTGTTCATGGCCGTGCGGCCGCAGGGGCTGGTGACATCCTCCCTGTTCCGCCTGTTCCGGCGCAAGGCGGAGGCTGCGTGATGTCCGCTGCACCCTCTTCAGCAGCCCTCGCGATCTCCGGCCTGTCGAAATCCTTCGCCGGCGTGCGCGCTATCCGCGATCTCTCCTTCACCGTGCCGAAGGGCGTCACCACCGCCCTCATCGGGCCCAACGGGGCGGGCAAGACCACGGTGTTCAACCTCGTCAGCGGCGTCTATGGCGTGGACGCCGGGCGCATCGAGGTGAACGGGCAGGACGTGACGCACATGCCGTCGCGCAAGCGCATCTCCACCGGTGTCGCCCGCTCGTTCCAGAACATCCGGCTGATGCCGCACCTCTCGGTGCTGGAAAACCTGCTGGTGGGCCAGCATGTGCGCGCCTCCTCCCTTGGTGCGCTGCTCACCCCCTACCGCCTCTTCCCCAACCATCGCTGGAAGCGCGAGGCGCGCGCGGCGCTGGAGGAGAGCGGCCTCGGTCGCTGGGCCGACGAGATGGTCTCCGCTCTGCCCTATGGCGTGCGAAAGCGCATTGACCTCGTGCGCGCGACGCTGGCCGGCGCGAGCCTCCTGATGCTCGACGAGCCCGCCGCTGGCCTCAATCCCAGCGAGACGAATGCCTTGCGCGATCATCTCAGGGCGCTGATGGCGAAGGGCGTCACCCTCCTCGTGGTGGAGCACGACATGCACTTCGTGGATTCGATCTGCGAGAACGTGGTGGTGCTGAATTTCGGCGAGAAGATCGCCGAGGGCCCGCTCTCCCGCGTGCGGCAGGAGAAGCTGGTGCGCGAGGCCTATATCGGCACGGACGAGGAGGCCTGAGCCATGGCGCTGCTCGAAGTCTCCGGCCTTTCCGTCTCCTACGGCCGCGTCGCGGCACTCTCGGACGTCTCGCTCACCGTGAACGAGGGCGAGGTTGTCACCGTGCTCGGCGCCAATGGCGCGGGTAAGTCCACTTTGCTGAAGGCCATCCTCGGCGCCGTGCCGGCCAAGGCGGGAGGCATCACCTTCGCGGATGCCGACATCACCCGCCTGCCGCCGCACCGGCGCATGGGGGCGGGGCTGGTGCTGGTGCCGGAAGGCCGGCGCATCCTCATCACCCTCACCGTGGAAGAGAACCT
>JAYSCE010000583.1:0-2497 GCA_041915035.1 Xanthobacter sp. | reverse complement strand
CGGCCCTCGGCCGGCTGGTGCAGCGCCAGCTCGGCCGCCTGGGTTTCGAGGTGGTTCCAGCCTTCTCCGGCGAGGACGGACTGGCGCGCCTCGGCACCGAACGGTTCGACGTGGTCGCCCTCGACCACTACATGCCGGGTCAGGACGGCATGAGCACGCTGCGGGCCATCCGCGCCCTCGAAAACGCCCCACCGGTTGTCTACGTCACCGGCGCTCAGGACGGCCGGCTGGCGGTCGCCGCGCTCAAGGCCGGTGCAGCGGACTATGTGGTGAAGGAGGTGCAGGCCGACTTCATCGAGCTTCTGCGCGCCGCGTTCGTCGCGGCGGTGGAGCAGGTGCGGATGCGCCGCGCCCACGAGGCGGCGGAAGCGGAAATCCGCGCGGCCCGCGACCGGTTCGAGGCGCTGGCCGCGGAGCGTGCGCTGCTGCTGCGCGAGATGAACCATCGCGTCGGTAATTCGCTGCAGATCATCGTCTCGCTGCTGAACGTGCAGGCCGGCGCCACCGACGATCCAAGGGTGAAGGACGCGCTGAATTCGGCCCGCAACCGCGTTTCGGCGGTCGCGCAGGTCCACCGCCGTCTTTACACCTCCGACCAGATCGCGACCGTGGCGCTCGACCAGTATATCGGCTCGCTGCTGGACGACCTGCAGGTGTCGGCGCACCGCGAGCATGGCGGCATCACCCTCACCTATGAGGCCGACCCGATCCACATCGATCCTGATCGCGGCGTGGCCTTGGGCATCATCGCCACCGAACTCGTCATCAACGCCATGAAATACGCCTATCCCGACGGCGAGGGGCCGGTGCGTGTGATGCTCAGGCGCGTGGGCGATCGGCTCGACTTCACCGTGGAGGACGACGGCGCCGGCATCTCGCCGGAAAAGCCCGCGACGTCCACCGGCCTCGGCAACCGCATTGTCAAGGCCATGTCCATGAAGCTCGGCTGCGAGCCGACCTTCGACCCCCGCGCGCGCGGGACCTGCGTGCGCCTCACCTTCCGCCTCGCCGCTCCCGGCAAGGCGTGAGACGCCGGCGCTCGTTCCCCGGCGCCGCGCGGGCTGGGCTCAGATGCGCGGGACGATGATGAGCCTTTCCACCGGCTTGCCGCCGAGCAGGTGCGAGGTGACGATCTCGTCGATGTCCTCGGGGGTCTTGGGCGTGTACCAGATGCCCTGGGGATAGACGACCATGATGGGTCCGGCCTGGCAGAAGCTCAGGCACCCGGAGGAGGTCATGGCGATGTCACGGCGGCCGGAGGCCTCCAGCTTCTTGCCCAGACGCTCCCACAGGGGCTGCGCGCCGTTGGCGCCGCAGGAACCGCGCGGGTGCATGGGCGGCCGCTGGGTGAAGCAGCAGAAGACGTGATGGGTATAGACCTGCGGAATGTCGAGGACTTCGGCTTCGGCGGCTTCGGACATGACGGCTCGCGGCTCAGTGGGCGTTCCCTGGAGCCATTCAAATTGCATGCCGCCGCGCGACGTTCGCCGAAAGACGTTTTATATCAGCAACATGCATCCATCAAAACGCCGGCGCCATGAGAGGACGCCGGCGCAGGTCGCGACACTGGCGGGAATGCGACACGGCGCAGCGCGTGCGCCCGCCGGATCACAAGGTCATTTGCCCACGAACAGGCTGTCGAGCTTGCCGCCGGAGGCGAAGTGGGTGGCCTGCACCTTCTCCCAGCCGCCAAACACGTCCTCCACCTTCACCAGGCGGATGGGCGGGAACTGGTCTTTGAACTCAGCCACCACCTTGGGATCCACCACCCGGTGGAAGGCCTTGGCCGCCACCGTCTGGCCGGCGGAGGAATACAGGAACTCGAGATAGGCCGTGGCCGAGGCGCGGGAGCCGCGCTTGTCCACCACCTTGTCGACCACCGCCACCGGGAACTCGGCGAGAAGGCTCACGGACGGCACGACAGTGAGGAGCTTCTTGTCGGGATAGAGCCCCTCGATGGTGCGGGTCTCGGCCTCGAACGTCACCAGCACGTCGCCGATGTCGCGCTCCACGAAGGTGGTCGTGGCGGCACGGCCGCCGGTGTCGAACACCGGCACGTTGGCCAGCAGCTTCTTCACGAAGGCGTCCGCCTTGGCGGCATCGCCCTGGTTCTGCTCCAGCGCATAGGCATAGGCGGCAAGATAGGTGTAGCGCGCGTTGCCCGAGGTCTTGGGGTTCGGGAAGATGACCTTCACATCGTCGCGGATGAGGTCGTCCCAGTCCTTGATGTTCTTCGGGTTGCCCGCGCGCACGAGGAAGGCCGGGAAGGAATAGTAAGGCGAGGCGGAGTTGGGGAACTTCTTCGCCCAGTCCTTCGCCACATAGCCGGCCTTGGCGAGGGTATCCACGTCGATCACCTGATTGAAGGTGACCACATCTGCCTCCAGCCCCTCGATCACCGCGCGCGCCTGGCGGGAGGAGCCGGCGTGGCTCTGGTTCACCGTCAGCTCCTGGCCGGTCTTCGACTTCCAGAAGGGGATGAACTCGGCATTGATGG
>JAYSCE010000582.1:1389-2513 GCA_041915035.1 Xanthobacter sp. | reverse complement strand
GCAAGGACTCCGCCGTCCACGTTTCTCTTTCTTCTGTCATACATGTCAAACAGCGCGCCCTGTCGGGCAAATTCTGCCTCGCCGAAGCGAGAGCCTCACACCCTTGGGAGGGTCCAGAGAACACCTTTCCGCCCGGCTTTTGACCGGCTGCCACTACGGACAGTGGAGAGGAGAGCTCCGGGGAAGCGCCGTCCCGCCATGCGGCGGCGCCCCGTCAGTGATGTGGCTTATAAGGGGGCCCCTCAGACCTGTCAACACCCTTGTTTTCGAGCCCCAATACGATCTGTTGCCGGCTGTGGAAAACTCGACCCAAGCGTGGCCGGACTCGACGCCAAAATTATTGAAAATCAGATGGATAAGATCATCCACAGGGCCTCCGGCACCCCACCTCTCTACTAGAGCCTCGTCCTTTGACGCTGCCGGATCTGCCTCAAATCCCTTCGCCGAGATCGACAAATTCCGCGATCAGCCGGGCATCGGGGCGCTGGCGCCGGGCCGCAGGACGCGTCAGCTCCTCCACCAGCTGGTGCACCTGGACAGCGATCTCCGGCACCGCCGTCACCTCCCAGAACGCTGGACGCGACAGCGGACCGAGCGCGTGCAGCCAGGTCGAGGCATGCCCGTAGCGGTCGAGCAGCGCTGTTCCGCGGGTCTCCAGGCCGAGGCCGAGCGGATCGGGTCGGATACGGCCCGTCTCCCGCAGCCCGTCGAACGGCGGCACGGCAAGGGCCGCAAAATCCGAGCGGGGGCCCGTGCAATTCACCACCCGTGCCACCTGGAGCGAAAGCGCGCGGCCGGAAAGGCGCCGGCGCAGGGTCGCCGCAACGCCGCCCGGCACAAGGTCGAGGCTGGCGACACGGCCGGCAACGACCGTGAGCTGGCCGGATTGCGTCAGCCCGTCGAACGCCTCGGCAATGCGCGGCGCCATGCGGTGCCGGTGGATGTCCCAATAGGTTCGCCCATGGCGCAGGAATCGCTCCCGTGCCTTGAGCGACCAGCCAGCCCAGACGGCCGCCAGCGCCGGGCGCGCGGCGTCCATCACGCGCTGCCACGGCACGCCGCGCGTTGCCGCCTGCCGGACAGCCGCGCGGATGAGGCGGAGCGCCTTGACCGGGTCGCCTGAC
>JAYSCE010000582.1:0-1379 GCA_041915035.1 Xanthobacter sp. | reverse complement strand
GGATCGAGGAACGCCTCCACGCCGCCGAGCCTGCCGGGCACGTCCGCATGGACATGGGGAATCAGGCCATGACGCGACACGCTCCAGATCGGCCCGCGATGACCACGCGCCGCAAGCATCAGCGCCACGTCCACCATGGTGAGGCCCGACCCGATGAGGAGCACCGGCGCATCCGGCGAGAGGGTGTCGATGTCCGACCATCGCCACGGGTCCGGCACGAACAGTGGGCTGTCATAGACGCCACCGTCGCGGGTCCGCGGCGGGCGTGGCGGCATGTTTCCCGTGGCGAGCACCACATGGGTGCCGTCGATGCGGCGCCCATCGGCCAGGGTGACGCTGGGCACCGGGCGATCGGAGACGCGCACCACCTCGCCGCGAACCCGGCGCAGACGGCCGTTTCGGGCCGCCAGCGCCGTTTCCAGCCGTTCGGCGAGATAGGCGCCGAACAAGGCGCGCGGCACGAAGGCACGGGCGAGGTCGCCCCCGGCCTCCTCGATGGCGGCGGAAAGATCGGCCCCGCTCCCCTTCAGCCACTGGGCAAAGCTCGGCTTGAGCCCCACCTCCATGCGCGCCACCGGCACGTTGAGCAGATGACAAGCATCGCATGCGCCATAGGCGAGGCCGGGCCCGGCCTTCGCCTCCCGCTCGACAAGCACCACGTCGAGCCGGGCGGCGGCCGCGGCCAGCGCGAACAGGGTGCCGCTGAAGCCCCCGCCGACAACCACCACGGTGCCACGCGCGTCTCGGCTCGGCTCTGCGCCTTGCGATTCCCAGGCATTCAGCATGGCGTTGCTCCTCGCGAGGCGGTCCGATCAGGAGGCGGAGACGCGGCGCGCCTCGGGCACGATGGCATTGCCGATGATCTCGCCGAACGGGCCGCGATGATTGGTGACAACGCCCGGCGCACCGGTTCCGGATGCACGCGGCAGCAGCGGCAGCACGCTTTCGCCGAAGCGATAGGCCTCCTCCAGATGAGGATAGCCCGAGAGCACGAAGGTATCGACGCCCACCGCCATGTATTCCTTCAGCCGCTCGGCCACGGTCTCGGGATCACCCACGAGGGCGGTGCCGGCGCCGCCACGCACGAGGCCCACGCCGGCCCACAGATTGGGTGCCACTTCCAGCTTGTCGCGCCGGCCTCCATGCAGCGCGCTCATCCGGCGCTGGCCTTCCGAATCCATGCGGGAGAAGACCTTCTGCGCCTCCGCGATGGTCGCGTCGTCCACATAGCGGATCAGGTCGTCCGCCGCCGCCCAGGCCTGAGCCGCCGTATCGCGGACGATCACATGGAGGCGCACGCCGAACGTCACCTCGCGGCCCAGCGCGGCAGCGCGGGCGCGGATGTCCTTGATCTTCTCCGCCACCTGCGCCGGGGGTTC
>JAYSCE010000581.1:0-2517 GCA_041915035.1 Xanthobacter sp. | reverse complement strand
TCCGGCCCAGTTCGTCCATCACTGATCCCGCATGGTTCTCTCTGGCTCTGGCTCTGCCATGAAGCCGAAGGTAGGTCATGCGGGATCAGACTGACAAGGGTCGGAGAATGGCCTGCGGCTGTGCCTTCTGATCAGTTCTGCTCGCTGTAAGGCACCGGGCGCCACTTCACGAGACGGTTCTCCACCAGCGTGATGAGGAATTCCATCACCAGCGCCACCACCGCAAGGATGATCATGGCCGCGAACACGCCGTTGGCGTTGAACGCGCCCTGCGCGGTGGCGATCAGCAGGCCCACGCCCTGCTTGGCGCCGAGGAATTCGCCCACCACCGCGCCCACCAGCGCGAAGCCGAAGGAGACGTGGAGCGAGGCCAGGATCCAGCTCATGGCCGAGGGGATGATGACCGAGGTGGTGATCTGCAGCGGCGAGGCGCCGAGGATCTGGGCGTTGGCGATCATCGCCCGGTCGGCCTCGCGCACGCCCTGGAAGGCATTGGCGAACACCACGAAGAACACCATCACCACCGCCAGCGCCACCTTGGACGCCATGCCGAGGCCGAGCGCGATGATGAAGATGGAACCGAGCACCACGCGCGGAATGGAATTGGCGATCTTGATGTAGATCGAGAACACGTCCGCCAGCAGCTTGTTGCGGCCCAGAACGATGCCGCACACGATGCCGCCCACGGCGCCGATGAAGAAGCCGAGGATGGTTTCCTCCAGCGTCACCATGATCTGCACCCAGAGCGGGCCCTGCGAGGTGCCTTCCGTCATCCACACCCAGATCTGCTCGGCGATGCCGGAGGGGCTGGCGAAGAAGAACGGGTCGATGAAGCCGGTGCGCGCGCCGATCTCCCAGATGCCGAGCACGGCGACGAGGATGCCGATGCGCAGCGAGATGACGAGGGCGCGGCGGGCTTTCAGCCGGGCGCGGGCCTTGGCCTCGATCTCGGCCTCGGTGGGCACCGCGCGGGCGGCGGGGAAGGGGGCGGAAGCGGCGTCTGCCTGCATGGTCATGGTCGTTCCTCCCGTTCAGTGGCCGGTGTCGAGGGTGCGCTGCTGGCCGATCTGCACTTCTTCGCGCAGGTCGTCCCAGATGGTGCGGCAGCGCTCGACGAAGGCGGCGTCGTAGCGGATTTCCGCCATCACCCGCGGGCGCGGCAGATCGATGTGGTAGACGCTCTTCACCGTGGCCGGCCCGGCGGTGAGCACATACACCTTGTCGGCGAGCGCGACGGCCTCTTCCAGGTCGTGCGTGACGAACACCACCGAGGCGCCGGAGCCGGACCACAGGCTGAGCAACTCATCCTGCATGTTGGTGCGGGTCTGCACGTCGAGCGCCGAGAAGGGCTCGTCCATGAGCAGGATTTTCGGCTCGTTGATGAAGGTCTGCGCCAGCGCCACGCGCTTTCTCATGCCACCCGAGAGCTGGTGCGGATAATGGTGCTCGAAGCGGGCGAGGCCCACGCGGGCGATCCAGTCGCGCGCCTTCTCGTAGGCCTGCGCCTTGGGCAGGCCGCGATAGAGGGGGCCGGCGGCCACGTTGTCCAGCACCGAGCGCCAGGGGAACAGCGCATCCGCCTGGAAGACGAAGCCCACGTCCTTGTGGATGCCGTTGACCGGCTGGCCCATCACCCGCACCTCGCCGGCGCTGGGCTTGGCAAGGCCGGTGACGAGGTTGAGCGTCGTGGACTTGCCGCAGCCAGTGGGTCCGACCACGCAGGCGAACTCGCCGCGGTCCACCGTCATGTTGAAATCCCGCAGCGCCGTCATGGACTTGCCGTTGGGCGTCAGGAACCGGCGGGTCACATTGTCGAGCTCGATGGCCGGGCCGAGGCCGGCGGCGGCCATCGCGCCGGGGACCACCGCCGTGCGGGCGGGATCGAGGGTCTGAAGGGACATAAGTTTCCTCCCGCCGCCGGCACGGGGGCGCGGCGACCTTGGTTCTGTTCAGGCTATGAAGAGGGGCGCCGCGGTCGCGTGGCCGCAGCGCCGGGATCAGTAGACGCCGGTCAGTTGCCGAGCATCTTGGCCGCGTTGTCCACGTAGGTGGTGGTGTAGGTCTTGGACAGGTCGATGGCCTTGCCCTGCACGTTCTTGGAGAAGGCTTCGAGCACCTTCAGCACCGTCTCGGGGCCACCGGCGGGCATGCGGCCGTCGGGCGTGAACTGCGCCTTACCCTCGGCGAGACCCTGAATGTAGAGGTCCTTGTCGCCGACGTAATAGTCCTTCGGCATCTTGTCCGCGATCTCCGCCGCCGAGTGGCTGGCGATGAAGCGCATGGTGCGCACGAAGGCGTTGGCCAGCTTCTGCGCTTCCTTCGGATGGCTCTCCAGCCAGCTCGCCTGCACATAGAAGGAGGCGGCCGGATAGAGGCCGCCGAGGGCCGCGACCGTCTTCTCCGGCGTGCGCATGTCGATGAGGATCTTCGCCGTCCCGGTCTTCACCAATTGGCCGATGGTTGGCTCGGTGGTCATGCCGGACTGGATCTGGTCCTGCTTCATGGCGGCGATGAAGG
>JAYSCE010000580.1:0-2530 GCA_041915035.1 Xanthobacter sp. | reverse complement strand
GGCCGATCTGGACGCCGCTGATCCCCTCCACCATGCCGGAGGAGGCGGTGAAAAACTTTGGAAAATCAGTGCCCATGGGCCGACCGGGGCAGCCGGCGGAGCTGGCGACGGCCTATGTGATGCTGGCCGATCCGCGCTCGAGCTACGTCTCCGGCGCGACCATCGCCGTCACCGGGGGAAAGCCCTTCCTGTGACCTGACACCCCCGGCTGACACCCCGATATCGGTGGGTTGCACCGGGTTGCCAGGAGGGGAATCGGTGGAGTTCGGGACCTATCAGTGCCGAAGTCAGTCCCGACCGGATCTAATTACCTCTTAATCCCCAGCTTCAGTCCGTAGGATACGAGTGCAGCCTCGTGACCGGAATCGGCCCTCAGGCCGATATGGCCGTCCGGCCGGACCACCAGCAGGGTGACGTCCTCGATTCCTAGCCGCGCGGCATCGTCGGGGGAGAGGCTGGCGACACCCGGCCCGCCGTCGCTCGCCACCGCCGCCGCGAAGCTGGCGCCATAGAGGGGAGCGGCGGCGCGCTCCGCCAGAGCCCGGAAGAGGGCCGCGACCATTTCGCCCCGCGCACGCGCCCCGCCGAGGAGCAGGAGGGTGTGGCCGGTGCGATTGACGAGATCATCCAGCATCAGCGCCTCGCCGTCCGCCGTGCCCATGGGGATGCGGTCGGGCAGGCGCTGGCCGGCTGCCAGACCGGCACCCGCCTGCCCCACCACGATGGGGGAGGCGGCATAGTCCACGTCCAGCTCGGCCTCGGCCACCGCCTCGTGGTGGCGCTTTTCCGGATCGGCGAACACCTCCCGGATGAAGGCGTTGCGCGCCTGGCGATCGGCGGCGTCCTTGAGCATCTGGGCGCTGTCGGCCTCATCGCCCGAGGCGGTGATGCGCTGGGCGATGGGCCGGCGCTCGGCCTCATAGCTGTCGAGCAGGGTGTCGGCGCAATGTCCCTGCGCCACCAGGGCGAGCTTCCAGGCCAGATTGAAGGCGTCCTGGATGCCGCTGTTCATGCCATGGCCCTGAATGGGACTGCAGGTGTGGGCGGCATCGCCGGCGAGCAGGAGGCGACCGGAGCGGTATTTCTGCGCCACCCGCGTATAGCACTGGAAGCGGACGGGATTGGCCACGTCCGCGAAATGCGCGCCCGGAAGGTAGCGGACAAGGGTGGCCGCGGCATCCGCCACCAGATCGCTGTCCGGCCCGCTCGGCCGCAGATAGGCCCGCCAGCGCTGGCTCGGCAGGGCGGTGAGGATGAGAGGGATGTCGTCCAGATAGGCGTAGTTCGCCTCGAAGGGGTGGGGAAAATCGGGGATGGTGGCGTCGAACACCGCCCACGGCTCTTCGATGGGATGGCCATCCTGATCGATGCCGGCGAGGGTGCGTACGGCGCTGCGGTGGCCGTCGCAGCCCACCACCCAGCGGGCGCGCACGACCTTGGTCTCGCCGCCGCTCTCCAGCATGGCGACGACCCCGTCGCCGTGCGGCTCGAGGTCCACCAGCTTCGTGCCCCGCGTCACCCCGCCGCCGAGGCGGCCGAGATAGTCGGTGAGGATCTGCTCCGTCACCTCTTCGGAGATGCCGATGTTGTAGGCGTAGCGGCTGCCGGCGAGGGTAAGGTCGATCTCGCCGAGCACGGCGCCGTCGGCATGGATGCGGGCGATGCGCTGCTTCACCCCGGCCTCAAGGAGCGGAGCGGCGATGCCGAGGTGATCGAACACCTCGATGGAGCGGGGATGCACCACGGTGGCCCGGTCCCACGCCAGAGGCGCGTCGTGGGCATCGATGATGAGGCTGTCGACGCCCCGGCGCCTCAGCTCGGCGCCCAGCAGCAGCCCGGTAGGGCCGGCCCCCACCACCAGGACGGTCACGTCAGGAACCACGGCGTTCTCCCCTTTTCCGGCAATGGAGCACGGCCAAGCTGAAACGCCAACTGGGCTGCCGCCCCCATCGCGTCGGCCGGTCCGCCGTGGTCTCTCGCCGTGGTGCCGCCGTGGTCTCAACCACCTTTCCCATCGTCGTCCTCCGGCTTGACCGGAGGACCCATCCCGCCGCCTTTCCTCAGCGCCGGAATACCCGGACCAAAGGTGCCATGGGTCCTCCGGTCAAGCCGGAGGACGACGGCGGGTCATCAGCCGAGCGCGATCTCGTCAAACAGATCGCGCCACGTCGGGTTGCCTTTCTCCACAAGGTCGATCTTCCACTGGCGGAGCCATGTCTTGAGACGCTTCTCGCGGCGGATGGCTGCCGTCGCCGTCTCGTGCATCTCGAACCAGACGAGACGCTTGACCCCGTAGCGGGCCGTGAAGCCGCCGCCTTCACCCAGCCGGTGCTCGAAAACCCGGCGCGTGAGATCGTTGGTGACACCGAGATACAGCGTCCCCCGCGGCTGGCTCGCCAGCAGATAGACGAAATAGCGCCGCTCCATCGCGTCCCCCGGTTTGCTGCATCCGGCCGCCTTCACGCGTCGCCTTCGCTTCTCGCCTTCGCTCGCCGTCGGGCGGCCGGGCCGGGGCCGGCGCCCCCACCCC
>JAYSCE010000579.1:0-2531 GCA_041915035.1 Xanthobacter sp. | reverse complement strand
GCTCTCGCGCACCAAGCTCGGCATGGCCCCCGTCGTGCTGCGCGGCACGCCCTCCCCGTCCTTCGGGGCGCGCGACACCTTCGCCCGCCTGGAGCCAGTGAAGGCGATCCGCCTGCTCTATGCCGTTGGCGCGCGCGACATCCCGCTGACCATCTATTACGATCTCGCCTGGCGGATGGAGGATTCGAGCCAGCTCGCCATGCTCGCGACCCTGGCCGAATCGAACAACGATCCGCGCGGCGCGCTTGTGGTGGGCAAGGAGGGGCTGGCCGAGGGCCACCCGCTGGAGGCCGAGGCCTTCCCGACCTTCGGCCTGCCCAACTACAGCCCCATCGGAGATCCGGTGGACAAGGCGGCGGTCTATGCCATCGCCCGGCAGGAAAGCCAGTTCAACCCCGCCATCGTCTCGAGCGCCAAGGCCATGGGCCTGATGCAGGTGACGCCCGAGGCCGGACGGCAGGTCGCCAAGGTCACCGGCGTCGCCTATGACGAGCGCCGCCTGATGAGCGACCAGTCCTACAATGTGCAGTTCGGCGCCGCCGAGCTGGGCGAGCTGGTGGCGCAATATGGCGGCAATTACGTGCTGGCCTTCGCCGCCTACAACGCCGGACGCGGCAGCGTCGCCAAGTGGATCGCCCGCTACGGCGACCCGCGCGACCCGGACGTGGACGTGGTGGACTGGGTGGAGTGCATCCCCTTCTCCGAGACCCGCAATTACGTGCAGCGGGTGATGGAGAACTATCAAGTCTACAAGGTGCGCTTCAACATCCCGAGCAAGCTCCAGATGGAAGCTGACCTGCGCGGCGGGCGCTGAACCCGGCTCACCGCCGCCGACGGGGCGGCGGTGCTCCCCCATCGAGAATGGCCTTTGCCTGTCCCATCCAGTCCTCGCGCTCGATGCGGCCGGGGAAGGCGAGATAGCTGCCGACCCAGGCGGCTTCTTCCGGCGTCCATGCGGCGATCTGCCGAAGATGGAAGATGCCGATCTCGTTGAGCCGCAGCTCGTTCTGCGGCCCGATGCCCTTCAACTGCTTCAGATCGTCCGCCCCTTCCCCCTCCGGCGCGTCGAGGGCGGGCGGGCGCATGCCGGGCAGGCTCTCCGGCGGACGACGCCGGGCGCGTGGGGCGGGGCGCGTCGATGCCGGCGGCGCCCGCGGAGGTGGCTCGTCTTCCTCCTCCTCATCAAGGGGGGGAACTGCGTTCATGTCGGTGATGCCGAGCCGCGCGAACAGATCCTGCTGGGGTGTCGGCGCGGGCTCCACCAGAATTGGTGGTTCCGGCTCCGGTGCCGGGGGCGCAGGGACCGGTTGCCGTTCCAACGCGGCCGGAGGCGGCAGAGCCTCGGGCTGGACTGGCTCCGGCGGACGGCGATTGCGTCCGATGCGGTAACCGACCGCAAGCGCCAGCGCGAAGACGATCGACAGGAGCAGCGACACCTCGACGGCAAAGGCAGTCATGGCCGGCTCCCTCCATTCCGGCCGAGCGCATAGCCGGTCGCGAGGCCGATCACCGCCGCGCCGATGACGTAAGGCCAAAGAGCGATGGCGAGATAGATCATGGCGCGCGCTCCATCACCTCGATCTCGATGCGCCGGTTGAGCGCCCTGCCCGCCTCCGTGTCGTTCGGGGCAACCGGCTGGCCGGAGCCAAGCCCGGCCGCAGCGAGTCGGTCTGCGGCGATGCCCTCAGTGACCAGGGCCGCCGCCACGGCCTTCGCCCGCGCCTCCGAAAGGCGCAGGTTAGCCGCCGGGTCGCCGACACCGTCCGTATGGCCGGACACCCGGACAAGCCCGCCCGGGCACTGCTTCAGCACCGCGGCGATCCGGTCCACCAGCCCGCGGCTCAGGGGATCGATTTCGGCCGTGGCTCCGACGAAACGGACGGTGCCGCGCGAGAGCAGGTCTCCGATCTGCCGGCCGCACTCGGCCACGTTGACCGGCGGCGCGGGTGGCGCGATCTGGAGCGCGGCCTCGACCGAGAATGGCGCGCGGACTGCACGCTTCAGTGACGCCTCGACCTCCCCTGCCACGCTCGCGTCCAGCACGGTTCCGGACAGGCGCATCTGCGCGTCCGCGATGCTGAGTTCGCCCGACGACAGCCGGGACAGCTGCGCGAGCCCGGCAAGCACCGCGTCGCGGAAGCCGGACGGCGCACCGCCGCCGACCGCCGACACGTCGTTGACCTTTTCGCGCAGGAAATCGCGCTCCAGCGCCACCTTGATCGCCCCGTGCACGGCCTCGTCCGGGTAGAAGCCGGAGACCGTGAGTTCCCCCGCCTCCCGCCGCACCGAGAAGACATAAGGCGAGATGGACGGCGGCCGCACGCCCGAGGCATCGACCCTGACCCCGGCCGGGGGCGCGCGCACCGCCTGCATCACGGCGAGGAAGCCGGCGGAGTCCGCCGCCTCCCCGGACAGCACCATCTGCGTGCCCGTTACCTCGGCCGAACCGGCGTGCTTGCGGGCGAGTTGGACGACCGCGAAGCTGGCGGCGCTCGCCCACACCTCGGGCGCCGGCCCGCCGGAGGCAAGTT
>JAYSCE010000578.1:0-2547 GCA_041915035.1 Xanthobacter sp. | reverse complement strand
TGACGCCGTTCACGGTGACGCGGCCATCGGCGACCAGCCTTTCCGCCTCGCGGCGGGAACCGGCACCGGCCTTCTGGAGATAGACGTTGAGGCGCATCAGCCGCCCGTGACGGGCGGGAAGAAGGCCACCTCGCGCGCGCCGGCGACCGGCGCGTCGAGCGCCACATGCGCCTGGTCCACCGCGGCGCGCAGCGTGCGGCGTTCGGCGAGCGCCGCGGCAACCGAGGGATCGCGCGCGCTCAGGTGCTCGATGAGGTCGGCAACGGTGGCGACGGAGGCGGGCAGTTCCACCTCCTCCGAGCTCTTGCCGGCGATCTGCCGGATGCGGGCGAAATACAGGATCTTCATCAGTCGACGACGTGGCGGATGCCGGCGCGGAAATAATCGTAGCCGGTGTAGAGCGTGAGCACGGCCGAGATCCACAGCAGCGTCAGGCCCACCAGAGTCACCCCCGGCAGCACCGCCTCGCCCGCCGTGCCGGTGATGAGCACGCCCACGGCGACGAGCTGCAGCGTTGTCTTCCATTTGGCGAGGCGCGAGACCGGCACGGACACACGCAGTTCTGCCAGGAATTCGCGCAGGCCGGAGACCAGGATCTCCCGGCACAGGATCACGATGGCCGCCCACAGCGACCAGCCCCGGATGGTGCCGTCGGACGCCAGCATCAGCAGGCAGGTGGAGACGAGCAGCTTGTCGGCGATGGGATCGAGCATCCGGCCGATGGCCGATTGCTGGGACCAGGCGCGGGCGAGGTAGCCGTCGAAGAAATCAGTGATGGCCGCCGCCACATAGATGAACAGCGCGACCCAGCGCAGCCATACGCCGCCGGCGAGGATGTCCGACCAGAAAAGGCTCGCCGCCACCAGCGGCACCGCCACGCAGCGCGAATAGGTGAGGATGTTCGGCAGCGACAGGGCATGCCCGCGGGAACGCCGCTCGGTGGCGGGCGGGGCATCGGATCGTGTCGCTGCGTCGGACATGAGCACCACTTGATAAAGCACGGCCGCGATGGAGCGCATCGCGCGGGCCATCACCCCTATTTAGGCCGGGCGGGCGGCAGGCGAAAGCCTTGAAGGCTTCTCATGATGATCGTCGCTCGTGGAAATAATCGTACACAGCCTTGGCCGTAGCGGCGTTGATGCCGGCCACCTGCTCCAGATCCGCCAGCGAGGCGCGCTCGATGGCCTTGAGCGTTCCGAAGTGGCGCAGGAGGGCACGCTTGCGGGTCGGCCCCACCCCCGGAATGGCCTGAAGCCCGGCTTCCGTGATGTCCTTCTTGCGCCGCGCCCGGTGCGAGCCGATGGCGAAGCGGTGCGCCTCGTCGCGCAGCCGCTGAATATAATAAAGTACCGGATCGCGCGGCTCCATGCGGAAGGGCGTGCGGCCGGGCAGGAAGAACTGCTCGCGCCCCGCCTCTCGGTCCAGCCCCTTGGCGATGCCCACCAGCGGCACGTCGGTGATGCCGAGTTCCTCCAGAACCTGTCGCGCAGCGTTGAGCTGACCGAGGCCGCCGTCGATCAGCACGAGGTCAGGCCAGGGCGAGGCGTTGCTGGCGTCGGGAAGGGCGTCGGGCTCTTCGGCATCGTCGGGCGGCAGCTCGGCGGATGTGGCTTCACCGCTCACCCCATCCGTTTCCGTCGAGGGTACAGGTGGGACGGGCGGCTCGTCGTCGGGTTCCGCGACATCAACCGGCACCGCCGGAGCGCCCTCCCGCGGCGCCTCCTTCAGCAGGCGCGCGAAACGGCGCGTGAGCACCTCGCGCATCATGCCGAAATCGTCTCCGGGCACGAGGTCGGCCGACTTGATGTTGAACTTTCGATACTGCGACTTCCGGAACCCCTCCGGCCCGGCCACGATCATGCCGCCCACCGCATTGGTGCCCATGATGTGGGAATTGTCGTAGACCTCGATGCGCTGCGGCGGCGCCTTGAGGCCGAAGGTGGCGGCGACACCCTCCAGCAGCTTCGCCTGCGTCGCGCTCTCCGCCAGCGTGCGCGCCAGCGCCTCGCGCGCATTCTGCAGGGCGTGGTCGACGAGGTCGCGCTTCTCGCCGCGCTGGGGCACGGCGATCTCGACCCGATAGCCGGCCTTCTCCGACAGGGCCTGCGACAGCAGCTCCTGCTCCTCCACCTTGTGGGAGAGAAGGAGAAGGCGCGGGCAGGGCTTGTCCTCGTAGAATTGCGCGAGAAAGGCGCCCAGCACCTCGGCCTCGCTCAGGGAGCGGTCGGCGCGGGGATAATAGGCGCGGTTGCCCCAATTCTGGCCGGTGCGGAAGAAGAACACCTCCACGCAGGTGGCGCCCCCCTGCTGGTGGCAGGCGAAGACGTCCGCCTCCTCTACCCCGCGCGGATTGATACCCTGCGACCCCTGCACGGCCGAGAGCGCGGCAAGGCGATCCCGCAGGCGGGCGGCGCGCTCGAACTCCAGTTCCTCGGCCGCCTGTTCCATCTCCTTGGCCAGTTCCTCCTTGATGGCGCGCGAGCGGCCGGAGAGGAAGGCGCGGGCCTCGCGCACCAGCTCGGCATAATCCTGATGGCTCACCTCGCC
>JAYSCE010000577.1:0-2562 GCA_041915035.1 Xanthobacter sp. | reverse complement strand
GCTCTGCAGCGCGAGGTTCAGGTCCTTCTGGTGCAGCTCGATGCGGAAGCCCGGATCGAAAGTGCGCTTCACCATGCGATCGCCGTGGATCTCGAGGATCTTGGACGAGGCGAAGCCGCCCATCAGCGCCTCGCGCACCTTGGCCGGGTTCGCGCCCGCCTTGGAGGCGAACAGCAGGGCCTCGCCTACCGCCTCGATGGTCAGCGCGACGATGATCTGGTTGGCGACCTTCGTGGTCTGGCCGTCACCGTTGCCGCCGACGAGGGTGATGTTCTTGCCCATCTTCTCGAACAGGGGCTTCACCTTGTCGAACGCGCCGTCCGGCCCGCCCACCATGATGGTGAGGGAGGCGGCCTTGGCGCCCACCTCGCCGCCGGAGACCGGGGCATCGAGATAGTCGCAGCCGAGGGCGTTGATCTTCTGCGCGAAGCCCTTGGTGGCGACCGGCGAGATGGAGCTCATGTCCACCACGATCTTGCCGGCCGAGAGGCCTTCGGCGACGCCGCCCTTGCCGAACAGCGCCTCTTCCACGTGCGGGGTATCCGGCACCATGGTGATGATGATGTCGGCATTCTTCGCCACCTCGGCGGAGGAGGCGCAGGCGGTCGCGCCCTTGGCGGTCAGCGCCTCCGGCACCTTCACCACGTCATAGACGAACAGCGTGTGCCCGGCGTCGATGAGGTGGCCGGCCATGGGGCCGCCCATGATGCCGAGGCCGATGAATCCCACGTTCATGTGCGTTTCTCCTGAAGAGTGCTTGTTGTCCTGAAGCGGGCGGAAGCTCAGCCCTTGTAGGGGGCGAACCAGCCGATGCCTTCGTCGGTGGTGGTCTTGGGCTTGTATTCGCAGCCGATCCAGCCGTCGTAGCCGGTGTCGTCGATGGCCTTGAACAGGAAGGGATAGTTGATCTCGCCCGTGCCCGGCTCGCCGCGACCGGGATTGTCGGCGAGCTGGATGTGCTTGATGCGGGCGATGTTGTTGCGGATGGTCGGGGTGAGATCCCCTTCCATGATCTGCATGTGGTAGATGTCGTACTGGAAGAAGATGTCGTCCGCGCCGACCTCATCCAGCACGGCCAGCGTCTGCTTGGTGTTGTGCAGGTGGAAGCCGGGAATGTCGCGGGTGTTGATGGCCTCGACGACGAACGGGATGCCCGCCTTCTTCAGCTCCGCCGCGGCGAACTTCAGGTTCTTGATGAGGGTCTCGTGGACGGTCTCGGCCGGCACGTCCTTGGGGGTGAGGCCGGCGAGGCAGTTGATGGCCTTGGTGTTCAGGGCCTTCGCATATTCGATGCCCTTGCCCATGCTGTCCTGGAACTCGCCCTCGCGGCCGGGAATGCAGGCGATGCCGCGCTCGCCCGCCGCCCAGTCGCCGGCCGGCAGGTTATGCAGCGCCTGGGTGAGGTTGTACTTGGCCAGCTTCTCGGCCAGCACGTCCTTCTCGAAGGGATAGGGGAAGAGATATTCGACGCCCGTGAAGCCGGCATTGGCCGCCTTCTCGAAGCGGTCGAGGAAATCGATCTCGTTCCACAGCATGGTGAGATTGGCGGCGAACTTGGGCATGCGTCTCTCCGCGGGCTGAGCCGTTGTGGCGCACTGTCATGCCCCGGCGGGGCCGGGGCATCCAGGCTTTTTTAAATCGATAAGAGTGTTTGTGCGCCGGCCTTACTCGGCCGGCTCCAGGGAACGCACCTCGCTGAGCGGGATGTCGAGGACTTCCTCGAACTCGTTCACCGCGTTGATCTCCACGCCCATGGCGATGTTGGTCACGCGCTCCAGGATGAATTCCAGCACCACCGGCACCTGATGCTCGTCCATGAGCTTCTGGGCGTTGGCGAAGGCATCCTTGAACTCGTTCGGGGTGCGCACGCGGATGGCCTTGCAGCCGAGGCCCTCGGCCACCGCCACATGGTCCACGCCGTAGGCCCCGATTTCCTCCGAATTGATGTTGTCGAAGGAGAGGCTGACCTCGAAGTCCATGTTGAAGCCGCGCTGCGCCTGACGGATCAGGCCGAGGTAGGAGTTGTTCACCACCACGTGCAGGTAGGGCAGCTTGTGCTGGGCGCCCACCGCCAGCTCCTCGATGAGGAACTGGAAGTCGTAGTCGCCCGAGAGCGCGACGATCTTGGCATCGGGCCGCGCGGCGCGCACGCCGAGGGCTGCCGGCAGGGTCCAGCCGAGGGGGCCGGCCTGGCCGCAATTGATCCAGTGGCGCGGATGGTAGACGTGCAGGAACTGCGCGCCCGCGATCTGCGAGAGGCCGATGGTGGAGACGTAGGTGACGTCCCGGCCCAGCGCCTCGTTCATCTCCTCATAGACCCGCTGCGGCTTCAGCGGCACGGCATCGAAATGGCTCTTGCGCAGCATGGTCTGCTTGCGGGAGAGGCATTCGTCGGCCCACGCCGTCCAGTCCGGCAGCTTGCCGGCGGCCTTCAGCTCCTTGGCGGCTGTCACGAACAGCTCCAGGGCCGCCTTGGCGTCGGAGACGATGCCGAAGTCGGGGCCGAACACGCGGCCGATCTGGGTGGGCTCAATGTCCACGTGGATGAACTTGCGGCCCTGG
>JAYSCE010000576.1:0-2600 GCA_041915035.1 Xanthobacter sp. | reverse complement strand
TATCCCCACGCCATCGAGACCCACCGCCTCCATCGCGAGATCATCGCGACGGGCCTCGCCAACGCCATCGTCAACCAGGGCGGCCCCTCCGCCATGGCCCGCATCTCGGACCAGACGGGTGGCGATGCCGCCTCCATCGCCCGCGCCTTCGCGGCGGTGCGCGACAGCTACCACCTGCCGGAACTGACCGCCGCCATCGACGCGCTGGACAACAAGGTGGACGGGCACGTCCAGCTCCAGCTCTATGCGGCGGTGCAGGACCTGATGGTGGGACGCACCATCTGGTTCCTCGGCAACGTCTCGTTCGCCGACGGCATCGCCGGTGTGGTCGAGCGCTACCGCAGCGGGGTCGCGGCGGTCGCCGCCGCGCTCGACGAGAGCCTGCCGGAAATCTGGCGCAAGGACCGCGCCGGACGGGTGGCGGATCTCGTGGCCCAGCGTGTGCCCGAAGAGCTGGCGCGCCGCATCGCCTCCATGCCGGCGCTGGCGGCGGCCTCCGACATCGCGCTGATCGCCGAGACGACCGGCAAGGCCATCCCCAGCGCGGCCAGCACCTTCTTCGCCGCGGGCCGCTACTTCGCCATCGATGATTTGCTCGCCCAGTCCCGCGGCATCATGGCGCCGGACTATTACGACCGGCTGGCGCTGGACCGTTCGCTGGCCCAGCTCGAGACCTTCCTGCGCCGCATCACCGAGGCAATGCTGGCGGAGGGCGTCTCCGGCGAGGCCGCGGTGGAGGCCTATGTGGCCCGCCGCCGCGAGGAGGTGGAGCGCATGCGCCGCACGGTGCGCGACATCGCCCAGTCCGGCCTCAGCCTCTCCAAGCTGACGCTGGCCGCGAGCCTCCTGGGCGATCTGGTCAAGGGCTGAGAGGGCGCGGGCTGAACCGTCGCCCTCCGGCTCGGTCGAAGGGCCATCAGGCCGCTCCCGCCCGCACCGGAACGACGGCGGGCGCGGGCGAGGCGGGCACCTCCACCTGAGCGGCCTCCACCGCACCCTTCACCGTGGACACGGCCGCCGCCTCTCCCTGAAGGACGGCCGGCGATTCCTCGGCCATGAAATCGGCCACCACCACGCGCCGGCCGGCGCGGTCGCGGTTGAGGCTGCGAATGGTGTAGCGGCGGTGCGCCGGCGGCGGGGGGGAAAGATCGGCGTGGTTGACCCCCCCCCCCGCCCCCCCCCCCAGCCGCCGCGCGCCACCGGCCGGGGCCGCCTCGGCCTCAATACCGTCCGCCATCAGCCGGTGAACCAGGAGCAGGGCTGCCGCCTCGTCGAGGGCCGAGCGGGCGGGAAGAACCAGCACTTGCGGGCCTTGTGGCCGGGGCGCGGCCTCGCCGCTCTCGTCCTCGGCCGCCGGGAGCTTCTCGTCCGGCTCCGGCATGTGGTCCAGGAGGTCGGCGAGGGTGTCGCGGATGCGCTCCTGCCGGCTGGCGTCGAGCGCGCCGCGCGCCGCATCCCGCTGGGCAAGCCTCAAAGCGGGCATCACCACGCCGTCGCAATAGGCATCAAGATCCTTCTGCCGCAGCACCTCCTCGGCAGCGGCGGCGGCCTCTATGGGGTCCGCGGCCAGAAGGCGCTGATAGAGGAGTTCGCTGTCCGACAGGGGCGGCCGGTCGCCCAGTGCCACATCGAGGAATTCGAGGCTTTCCACATGGCGCCCGAGCACCACGAGGCACAGGGTGAGCGGCGTGGAGAGCAGGAGGCCGATCGGCCCCCACAGCCAGGTCCAGAAGGTGGCGGCGGCGATCACCGCCACCGGCGAGAGGCCGGTGGAACGGCCATAGAGCAGCGGCTCGATGACATGGCCCACCAGCGGCTCCACCACAAGGAACAGAGCGGCCGCCGACAGCACCATGGTCCATCCCGGGTCCACCGCCAACGCGAAGCCGATGGGCAAAGCCGCGGCCACCGCCGCGCCCACATAGGGCACGAAGCGCAGCACCGCCGCGGCGAGGCCGAACAGCAGCGGACTCGGCACTCCGATGAACCACAGGCCGAGGCCGATCACCGTTCCGAAGGCAGCGTTCAGCGCCACCTGGGCCAGGAAGAAGCGCGACAGCCGCCGTGCCGCATCATCCAGCGCTGCCGTCGTCCGCTGGATGTCGTGGGCGCCGGCGAGCCGCACGAACCGGTTTCTGAGGTCCTCGCGCTGGAGCAGGATGAACAGCACGAAGATAAAGACGATGCCGAGCGTCGCCAAAGGATGCAGCAGCGGCGCCATGACGGTGGAGAGGGTACCGAGCGTGCCCGGCGGCGGCTGGCGGATTTCCACCGGCAGAGGCCGACCGCCAGTCGCAAGGAGCCCGCCCTCCTCCTTCGCCGCCTTGGCCGGGTCCGGCGCCTCCAGGTCCCGGCCGAGGTCCTGGATCATGTCCATGGTGCGCTCGAACGTGCCGGAGCCGCCGGTCGCCTCCTTCAGGGAACGGATCTTGTCGCTCAGGTTCAGCCGGTATTTCGGCAACTCGGCGACGAGATCGGAGGTCTGGAGCGCGATGACCGAGCCGAGCGCCAGCAGGCCGACGAAGGTGGCGATCACCACCACTACCGCAGCGGCCGTCCGCGGCACCCGCACGCGCCTCAGCACCAGAATGACCGGGGCC
>JAYSCE010000575.1:0-2608 GCA_041915035.1 Xanthobacter sp. | reverse complement strand
CCGCTCTATGGCGAGACGGCCGCCTTCTCCCGCATCCGGCAGGCCGTGACGGCCATTGGCCCGCGCGACGCCACCACCCTGCGCATCGAGCGGCCGGACGGCCGCGTGCTCGACGGCGCCACCCAGCCGCTGCCCGACGGCGGCACCATGGTGACCTTCCGCGATGTGACCGACAGCGTGCAGATCGAGCGCGCGCGGACCGAGCGGGAGCGGGCGCTGACCGAGCGCGCCGAGGCGCTGGAGGCGGCGGACAAGCTCAAGAACGCCTTCGTCGGCCACGTCTCCTACCACCTGCGCACGCCCCTCAACACCCTGATGGGCTATGCTGACATGCTGCGCGAGGGTCTCGCCGGCCCGCTCAACGACCGCCAGCGCGACTATCTCGACCACATGCGCCAGTCCTCGGACCTGCTGCGCGCCCTCATCGACGACATCCTCGACCTCGCCACCATCGATGCGGGCGCCATGGAGCTGGACCTCGCCGAGGTGGACGTGCGCGAACTGGTGCTCGCCGTCGCCGAGGCGGTGCGCGACAGCGTGGACGAGGCGCGGCTTTCCCTCGCGGTGATCATCGATCCTGCCGCCGGCACCTTCGTCGCCGATGCGCGGCGGCTGCGGCAGATCCTGTTCAATCTCCTGTCCAACGCCATCGCCGTCTCGCCCGAGGGCGGCACGGTGACGCTCGGCGCCGCACGGCGCGAGGGGGCCCTGGTGTTCACCGTGCGCGACGAAGGGCCGGGTGTCCCGGCGGAGGTCCGGGAGACGCTGTTCGAGCGGTTCGAGAGCCGCAGCGCCGGCCCGCGCCATCGCGGGGTGGGCCTCGGTCTTGCCATCGTGCGCTCCTTCGTGAGTCTGCACGGCGGCTCGGTCACGGTGGGGCCGGCCTCCGCCACGCGCGGCACCCTCGCCACCTGCATCTTCCCGCTCGACGGCGAGCGCCGGCGGGAGGCTGCCGAATGAGCATCCTGCTCGAACGCCTCGAAGGCCAGCCGGTGGCCTGCCGCGTGGTGCTGAAGGACCTCGCCGCCACCAGCCGCCTCGCCGCCCTCATCGCCAGCTGGTTCGGGGGGAAGGACACCATCACCCTCACCGGCGACCTCGGCGCCGGCAAGACGGAGCTGGCTCGCGCCCTCATCCGCGCCTTCGCCGACGATGCCGGCGTGGACGTGCCGAGCCCCACCTTCCCGATCCTGATCTCCTACGATTTCCCGCGCGGCCGAGTGGTCCATGCGGACCTCTACCGCATCCAGGAGCCGGACGAGCTGGACGAGCTTGGCTGGGACGAGCTGCGCGACAACGCCCTGCTGCTGGTGGAATGGCCCGAGCGCGCCGAGGAGCACCTGCCCGCCGACCGCCTCGACGTGGCGCTCTACCTCGCCGCCGGCACGCGGGATGCGGCCGATCTCGGCCCCGAGGCGCGCATCGCCATCGTCACCGGCTACGGCAGCTTCGGCCCGCGGCTCGACCGGCTGATGATCGCGCAATCCCTCATCGAGCAGAGCGGCTTCGCAGAGGCCGCCCATCGCTTCCTGCAGGGCGACGCCTCTTCGCGGTCCTACAGCCGCCTCGTGCTGGGTGATCGCTCCGCCATCGTCATGAACGCGCCGCGCCAGCCGGACGGGCCGCCGCTGAAGCGCGGCCTGCCCTATAGCCAGCTCGTGCATCTGGCGGAAGACGTGAAGCCGTTCGTCGCCATGGATCGGGCGCTCCTGGCGCAGGGTCTCTCCGCGCCGCTCATCTATTCGGCGGATCTCGAAGCCGGCATCCTCGTGCTGGAGGATCTCGGACCGGAATTCGTGGTGGCCGGCACCCCGCCCGCCCCGGTGCCGGAGCGCTATCGCCTGGCGGTGGAGGTGCTCGCCACCCTGCACAGCCGGCCTTTGCCGCGTACGCTGAACATCGCACCCCGGGTGGAGCGGGCGCTGCCGTCCTACGACGTCGCCGCCATGCTCACCGAGATCGACCTGATGCTGGACTGGTATCTGCCGTCCCGTGGCATCCGGCTGGACGGCGTGGTGCGGGAGGAATTCCGCCTGCTGTGGCGCAGCGCGCTCAACCCCGCCATGGCCGAGCCGCCCACCTGGGTGCTGCGCGACTATCATTCTCCCAACCTCATCTGGCTGCCCCGCCGCGAGGGGCTGCGCCGCATCGGCCTCATCGATTTCCAGGACGCGGTGATGGGGCCGGCCGCCTACGACGTGGTGTCGCTGGCGCAGGATGCGCGGGTGGACGTGCCGGAGGAGCTGGAACTCGAACTCGTCGCCCGCTACGTGGCCTTGCGCCGCGAGGCGGACCCCACCTTCGATCCCCGCAGCTTCGCCCGCACCTACGCGCTGATGGGCGCCCAGCGGGCGAGCAAGATCCTCGGCATCTTCACCCGCCTCAACGACCGCGATGGCAAGCCGCACTATCTCAGGCACCTGCCGCGCATCCGCCGCCATCTCGCACGCTGCCTCGCCCATGAGGAGCTGGGATCGCTGCGCATGTGGTATGAGGCGGTGCTGCCATCGAAGGACCTCTCCGCGTGACCGCTGCCCCCGACACGCTGCTTGACCCGCCCGCCACCGGAACCGTCCGGATCGATACCGCCATGGTGCTCGCTGCCGGC
>JAYSCE010000574.1:0-2619 GCA_041915035.1 Xanthobacter sp. | reverse complement strand
AGGATCACCGAGTTCCGGATGAGGATGCCGATGAGCGCCAGCACGCCGAGGATGGCGACGAAGCCCAGGGGCGCGCCGCTCGGCACCAGCGCGGCGACCACGCCGATGAGCGCCAGCGGGGCGACGGCGAACACCAGCACCAGCCGCTGAAAACTCTGCAGCTGGATCATCAGGATGGTGGCCATGATGAACAGCATCAGCGGCATCACCGCGAGGATGGGCGCCTGGCTCTTCTGGCTCTCCTCCACCGCGCCGCCGATGACCACGCGATAGCCGGGCGGCAGCTTCGCGTTGAAGGCCGCGACGGCGGGGGTGAGCTGCTCCACCACCGTGTTCGGCTGGGCGGCATCGATGATGCCGGCCTTCGCCGTGATGGTCGGCAGCCGCGAGCGGCGCCAGATGGTGGGCTGCTCGATCTCGTAGCGCAGCGTCGCCACCGCCGCGAGCGGCACGGACCGTCCGCCCGAGCCGGGCAATTGCAGGTCGCGCAGGGTTTCGATGGACTGGCGTTCCTGCGCAGTGGCTCGGCCGAGCACGGTCACGAGATAGATGTCGTCCCGCACCTGGGTGATGGACGTGCCGTCCAGCACGCCGTTCAGCGCGCCGGCGATGTCCTCGGAGGTGACGCCGAGCTGGCGCGCCTTGTCCTGGAGCACATCCACCTTGATGACGCGGGCCGGCTCCATCCAGTCGAACACCACGTTGCCGAGGTGCGGGTTGCCGCGCATGACGCCGGCGAAGGCGAGGGCATATCTGCGCACCTGCTGGATGTCCGGCCCGCTCAAGCGGTACTGCACCGGGCGGCCGCCCGGCGGGCCGATATCGAGGAAATGCACGAAGGCGTCGGTGCCGGGCATCGCCTTGTCGAGATAGGCCTGGAACTGCCCCTTGAGCCGGTTGCGCTCCTCCAGCCCCTGGGTGACGATGATGGTCTGGCCGAACGCCACGTCCGCCGGCTGCACGTCCACCGGCAGCACGAAGCGCGGGGCGCCCGTGCCCACATAGGTGGACCAGTGGTCGATGCCGGGATTGCCCTTCAGCACCTCCTTTTCGAAGCGCGCCATCTGGGCGTTGGTCTCGGCGATGGAGGCGTTCTGCGGCAGGTTCCAGTCGACGATCAGCTCCCGGCGATCGGAGGACGGGAAGAACTGCTGCTGCACCAGGCCCATGCCGGCAAGGGAGAGGATGAAGACGAGGATCGTGATGCCGATGGTCGCCCAGCGCCACAGCATGGCCTGTTTCAGGACCGCGGCGAAGGCCCGGGCGAAGCGGCCGCCGCCTTCCTGATGATGCGGCAGGCTCTTGGGCAGGATGGCGACGCCGAGAAGAGGCGTGAACAGCACCGCCACCAGCCACGACACCAGCAGCGACACGGCGATGACGACGAACAGGGTGAAGGTGAATTCGCCCGCATTGGAATTGTTGAGGCCGATGGGGATAAAGCCCGCCACCGTCACCAGCGTGCCCGAGAGCATGGGAAACGCCGTCGAGGTGTAGACGTAGGTGGCGGCCTTCCTGAGCGTGTCGCCGGCCTCCAGCCGCGCCACCATCATCTCCACGGCGATCATGGCGTCGTCCACCAAGAGGCCGAGGGCGATGATGAGCGCGCCGAGCGAGATGCGCTGGAGCGAGATGCCGGAATAGGCCATCACCATGAAGGTGATGGCGAGCACCAGCGGGATCGAGATGGCCACCACCAGCCCCGCCCGAAGCCCGAGGCTGACGAAGCTGATGGCGAGCACGATGACGACCGCCTCCATGAGGGCGCGGGTGAAGCCGCCCACGGCCTCCTCCACGATCTGCGGCTGGTCGGAGACGAGATGCACGCCGACGCCCACCGGCAGGTCGGCCTCGATGCGCGCCATCTCCGCCTTCAGCGCCTCACCGAACTGGAGCAGGTTGGCGCCGGCCTTCATGCCGATGGCGAGGCCGATGGCCGGCTCGCCATTGAAGCGGAACAGCGACTGGGGCGGGTCCACATAGCCGCGCCGGATGGTGGCGATATCGGTGAGGGGGAAGAAGCGGCCGTTGATCCTGAGGTTGATGGCCTTGAGGCTCTCCTCCGAGGTGAATTGCCCATTGACGCGCACGGCGATGCGCTCCGGCCCGGCCTGCAGCACGCCCGAGGGCACCAGGGCATTCTGCGCCTGGAGCGCGGTGAGGACGGCGCGCTGGTCGATGCCGAGCGCAGCCATCTTGCGGGTGGAGAATTCGAGGAAGATCACCTCATCCTGCGCGCCGATGATGTCCACGCGGCCCACGTTGGGCACGGTGAGGACCTCCGCGCGCACCTCCTCCACCCGGTCGCGCAGCTGGCGCTGGGTGAGGCCGTCGCTGGTGAAGGCGTAGATGTTGCCGTAGACGTCGCCGAACCGGTCATTGAACTGCGGCCCCGTCACCCCCTGCGGGAAGGTGCCGCGGATGTCGTTGACCATGTTGCGCACCTGCAGCCAGGTGGGCACCACATCGCGCGCCTTGGTGGTGTCGCGCAGGTTCACGAAGATGGTGGTCTGGCCCGGCACGGTGAGGCTGCGGGTGTAGTCCAGCGCCTCCAGCTCCTCGAGCTTCTTCTCGATGCGCTCGGTGACCTGCCGGGTCATCTCCTCCGCCGAGGCACCC
>JAYSCE010000573.1:0-2627 GCA_041915035.1 Xanthobacter sp. | reverse complement strand
CCCGCAAGCATCAGGCGTAGCGACCTCCGGATCGATACCCGGCCGTCCCACGTCGTCAGCGGTATCGAGGTGGCGCACCTCGGTACGTACCCACGACAGGTCGGCCCCGGGTCCACGCGGGCCAGGACATGGCCGTCCGGGATCAATCGCGCAGCGATCCGGCCATCGGCAGTTCGGCCTGGCCTCGTATCCTGCTGCCGAGCATCGCCCGTCACCCGCGCCGTTCGGGCTGACGAGCGGATCAGACCGCCGGGGCCTTCTCAACGGTCCCCGCGTCCACTTCACCCGCAACGCGCTCAACCATGCACGCAAGGCCCAGCGCCGCATCGTCTCTAGCTGGGATCGGCACCGCGTACGCCCAGGAGGAGAATGCGGCCGCCCACGCCCAGTGGCGCACCGTCGCGGATCAGATCCGGCCCAAGGTCCCCAGGCTCGCCGCCTTGATGGACGCCGCCGAAGAGGACGTGCTGGCCTACATGCACTGCCCGGCCGCATACCGGGCCAGGCTTCACTCGACCAACGCCGATCGGAGTTGAGGACGCAGGAGACGGGCATGGCAGCAACTCCGTCCCTTCCAGAACCATGCTCGCCCGGGTCGCGTCCCGCCGGGTGGTGTAGGAGGCTCGAAGCCTGGGGCTCGTAGGGAGCCTCCTGGCGGAGCGGAGGGCCTTGGGTGGCCATCGCGGTGATCGCCGGTAGGGTTGGGTTGCTGAGACCAACAACCCCGACCTTGGATCGACCACGATGACCGACGACAGAATGGCGCTTCGCGAGATGCTGGAGAAGGGCTCCGACGCGAGCCTGCTGCGGGAGATGATCGGCTTCGCCGCACAGCGGCTGATGGAGCTGGAAGTGGGCGAGATCACGGGCGCCGCGCATGGCGAGCGCAGCCCGGACCGGCTGGTCCAGCGCAACGGCTATCGGGAGCGGGACTGGCAGACCCGCGCCGGCACCGTCGAATTGCGGATCCCCAAGCTGCGCCGCGGCTCCTACTTCCCGGCCTTCCTGGAACCGAGGCGGACGGCCGAGAAGGCGCTGACGGCGGTGATCCAGGAAGCCTACGTCCATGGCGTCTCGACGCGGTCCGTGGACGACCTCGTCCGGGCCATGGGGATGGAGGGCATCAGCCGCAGCCAGGTCTCGCGGCTGTGCGCCGAGATCGGCGACCGGGTGCGGGACTTCCTCGCCCGGCCCATCGAGGGCGACTGGCCCTACCTGTGGCTCGACGCCACCCATGTGAAGGTCCGCGAGGCCGGCCGCATCGTGCCGGTCGCCGTGACCATCGCGGTCGGCGTGAACGCCGACGGCCGCCGCGAGGTGCTGGGCATGGCGGTCGGCAGCTCGGAGGCGGAGCCCTTCTGGCTCGACTTCCTGCGCACCCTGCTGCGACGCGGCCTGGCCGGCGTGAAGCACGTCGTCTCCGACGCCCACGAGGGCCTGAAGGCCGCGGTCACGAAGTTGCTCCGCGCCACCTGGCAGCGCTGCCGGGTCCACTTCGCCCGCAACGCACTCGCCCATGCCGGCAAGGCCCAGCGCCGCATCGTCTCGGCCTGGATCGGCACCGCCTACGCCCAGGAAGATGCCGCCGCCGCCCACGCCCAGTGGCGCACGGTGGCCGACCAGCTCCGGCCCAAGGTGCCGAAGCTCGCCGCCCTGATGGACGGAGCGGAGGAGGATGTGCTCGCCTACATGCACTTCCCCGCCGCGCACCGGGCCAAGCTCCACTCGACCAATCCCATCGAGCGCCTCAACGGCGAGATCAAGCGCCGCACCGACGTCGTCGGGTTGCGCGGGCTTACGCCGCCTTCGGCGACGTTCCTGCTCACTCCCCAACGAAGCCGCCGTCGTCCGTCTCGTCGGCGCCATCCTCCTCGAGCAGTCCGACGAGTGGGCCACACAGCGGTCCCGATACATGACCCTGGAAACCATCGGCGCCGTCAGCAACACTCCCACCGTCAGCCTGTCCGCAGTGACCGCCTGACAACGGCGGTCCAACCCGCCGAGGATCATCGCCCTCCTACACCACCCGGCGGGACGCGACCCTCGCCCCCGCGTCGAAGCACGAAGATCAATAGGTCTCGAGCCTAGCCCCCGGGGACTACCGCGGCGGCTTCCGCCGGTCGGCGAAGAGGACCTTGCCGACCCAGCTTCCCGACTTGACCAGGGCCACGATCTCGTCGCGCACGAGCGACAGCACCGCCCCCAGCAGCAATGGGTCGCCGCCGATCTTGCGCGTCGTCCAGACCAGGCGCCGGGTCAGCGTCGGCTCGACGACCGGCCGCATCGCGAGCGCACCGCTCAGCACCTCGTCATGGACCGAGCTGTAGCCCAGCAGGGTCTGCCCACCCTCGTCGAGGACCATGGCCTTGGCGATGTGGACGCTCGTCACTTGCGTCACCGTATGGAGCCGGACATCGCACTCCGCGGCGATCCGGCGGAGCTGCCGGGTCATCAGGCTGGCATTCATCGGCAGGATGAGCGGCATGCCGCCCAGTTCGCGGAAGTGGACCGGCCGGCCGGCAGTGCCAGGCGGAACGTCGCCCGGCCGCGCCACCAGATAGATCGGCTCCTCGATCAGGGGAAAGCGCTGCAGTGCCGCCGACGGCCCCGGATCATGGACGATGGCC
>JAYSCE010000572.1:0-2634 GCA_041915035.1 Xanthobacter sp. | reverse complement strand
GGGTGGGACTGGAGGACAGCCTGTTCATCGGCCGTGGCAAGCTCGCCTCCTCCACTGCCGAGCAGGTGGCGAAGATCCGGCGTATCCTGGAAGAACTGGGCCACGAGATCGCTACCCCGGACGAAGCCCGCGCCACCCTCGGCCTCAAGGGCGCCGACAAGGTCAGCTTCTAGAAGAAGGGCAGCAACGCCATGGCATCGCCCAACCCCATCGACGGCTTTACGGTCGACCCCGCCGCCATCGCCTACGTGGGCGAGTGCCTGCAGCGTCCCGAGTGCATTCTCGCCGAGCGCGACGGCTCCCTCTGGAGCGCGGACGCGCGCGGCGGGGTGGTGCACATCTGCCCGGATGGGACGCAGACACTGATCGCGCAGAGCGAGGCGACGCATTTCGCCTCCGCCACCGACGAGGAGACGCGCTTCGTCTCCGGCACCCTGCCCAACGGCCTCGCCTTCGCCCGCAATGGCGACATCCTCATCTCCAATTTCGGCACCGACCGGCTGGAGGTGATGACCCGCGACGGCCAGTCCCGCGTGCTCGCCGACACCATCGACGGCACGCCCATCGGCAAGGTCAATTTCGTGCTGCGCGACAGAAGGGACCGCATCTGGCTCACCATCTCCACCCGCATCAAGAACTGGATGCAGGCCATGAGCCCGAACGTCTCCGACGGCTATGTCGCGCTCTATGAGAATGGCCATTTGCGCATCGTCGCGGATGGCTTCTGCTTCACCAACGAGATCCGCTTCGACGCCAACGAGGAATGGCTCTATGTGGTGGAGACGGGCGGCAAGCGGGTGACGCGCCTCAGGGCGCTGCCCAATGGCGACCTCACCGATCGCGAAACCTTCGGCCCCTCGGATCATGGCGCCTTCATCGACGGCATCGCCTTCGACGCCCATGGCAACCTCTGGGGCACCCATGTGATGACGGACCGCATCTTCGCCATCACTCCGGACGGGGACCTGCGCATCATCCTCGACGACGACCGCGGCAGCACCGCCGGCAAGGCACTGATGGCGGCGCTGGAGACCGACGCCGTGACGCCCGAGCTGATGCTCGCCTGCGGCGGCACCATTGCGCCCTGGTTCGCCAGCGTCACCTTCGGCGGGCCGGACCTGAAAACCGTCTATGTGGGCAGCCTGCGTGGCACCCGCATTCCCTTCTTCCGTTCCCCGGTGGCGGGCCTGCCCATGGTCCACTGGTGAGGGACGATCAATGACAAGAACGACCGGGAGGACATCCATGACAGCGAAATTCGGCCCCCTCGCTCTGGCGCTCGCCGCGGGCCTTGCCGCGTCGCCGGCGGCGGCGGAAATCTCCGGCGGCACGGTGAAGGTGGGCGTGCTCACCGACATGTCCGGCGTCTATTCGGACATCACCGGCAAGGGCTCGCTGATCGCCGCGCAGATGGCCATCGACGACTGCCTGAAGGCCGAATGCGCCGGCATGAAGATCGAGATGGTCTCCGCCGACCACCAGAACAAGGCGGACATTGCCTCCGCCACCGCGCGCAAGTGGATCGATCAGGAGGGCGTGGACGTCCTCGCCGACATGTCCAACGCCTCCATCCAGCTCGCGATCGCGCCGCTGGTGAAGGAGAAGAACCGCGTCGCGCTCTTCCCCGGCGGCACCGCGCGCCTCACCGGCGATGCGTGCCAGCCCGGCCACGTGGTGCAATGGATGTGGGACACCTATGTGCAGGTGGCCGGCATCGCCAACCGCCTCACACAGCCCGGCACCTCCTGGTATCTCGTGACGGCGGACTATGCCCTCGGCCAGCAATTGGAGGCCGATGCCAAGACGGTGGTGGGCAAGAAGGGCGGCAAGGTGCTCGGCTCCGTGCGCCATCCCTTCCCGGCGGTGGACCTCTCCTCGCCCCTGCTCACCGCGCAGGGCTCGGGCGCGGACATCATCGCCCTCGCCAACGCCGGCAATGACACGGTGACGGGCATCAAGACCGCCCGCGAGTTTGGCATCACCACCTCCAAGCAGAAGCTCGTCGCCTTCTTCCTCACCGCGCTGGACGTGAAGAGCGTAGGCCTGCCGGTGGCGCAGGGCACGTTGCTCTCGGAAGGCTTCTACTGGGACCTTGACGACGGCACCCGCGCCTTCGCCGAGCGTTTCAAGGCGCAGAACGGCAAGATCCCGTCCGCCATCCATGCCGGTGTCTATTCCTCCGTCCTGCACTATCTGAAGTCGGTGGCGGCAACGAAGAGCGATGATGCGGAGACCGTCGTGAAGAAGATGGGCGAACTGCCCATCAAGGACGACGTGGTGCGCAATGCGAAGCTCCGCGAGGACGGCCGCATGGTCCACGACTTCTACGTCTTCGAGGTGAAGTCGCCCGAAGCTTCCAAGGGCGAGTGGGACCTCTACAAGCTGGTCGCCACGCTCCCGGGCGACGAGGCCTTCCGCCCTCTCTCCGAGAGCGCCTGCCCGGCGGTGATCGCCGCGCGCGGGGAGAAGAAGGCGAATTGACATCAAGGGCCGCGCCGCCGGCGCGGCCCAGCCTGCCCCCGACGATATCTGGCGGATTTTCCCCATGCTGGTCACAAGCGGGACGCCCCGACCGGCTCCCTTCTCATCCAAAGTCCGCCGCTGTAGGTTGCGGCGTCCCGCTTGCGCCCGCCG
>JAYSCE010000571.1:0-2636 GCA_041915035.1 Xanthobacter sp. | reverse complement strand
ACATGGCCGCCACCGCGTCCACATGGGGCTTGTCGCCCATGGCCTGGGCATCGAGGGACCAGAGCGCGAGGAAGGCCTCGTTGTAGAGATTGAGCCGCCCGTCGGCGCCGAACACCGCCACCGCCTCGGCGAGGCCGTCCAGCGTCTCGCCCTGGATGCGGATGAGGCTGTTGTAGCGGCTCTCCAGCGCCAGATGCTCGGACAGATCGTCGAACAGATAGGTGATGCCGCCCTCGGCGTTGGGCGTGATGACCACCCGCAGCATCTGCCCGCCGGGCAGGTGCCACCAGTCGTTCACCGGCTCAATGGCGCGATAGGCCTCGCGCAATTGCGCGCGCCATGCGCGGAAATCAGCCTGCTCGGGCACCTTGCGGCGGCGGCGCAGGTCTTCGAGGATCTCGCTCTCCGGCGGGCGCTGGTCGAGCAGGCCGGGGGAGAGATCGAACAGCCGCTCGTAGGCCGCATTGTGGAACACGAGGCGTTCGTCGGCGCCGAAGATGGCCACGGCGGTGGTCAGCTGGTCCAGCGTGCGCTGGTGGGCGGCGACGGTGCGGGCCGTCTCGGCTTTCGCCGCATCCTCGCCGGTCACGTCGATGGCGATGCCGGCAGTGCCGAAGGGGCCGGCCACCTCCACCACGTCCATCTGCCGGCGCTGACCGCTGGCCACCGCCTTCACCCGCTGGCGGAAGGTCCCTGCCGTCCCTTCGGCGGTCAGAGCGGCGCTACGGATGCGGGCGTCGAGCAGGTCGAGCCCCGCCGCGCGCGCCTCTTCGGAGGAGGGCGCACCCACCGCCGTGGCAAAGGCGGGGTTCACATAGACCAGCGTGCCATCCGGGCGGCGCAGCCAGGCCGGGGCCGCGGCGGCGTCGAGGGCGGCGGCGAGGCCATGGGCCATCCGCTCCGCCTCGGCGAAATCGGCGGCCTCGGCCTTTGCGGACGTCTCCGCAGCATCTGCCGGGCGCACGAGCAGCACGCCCGCACCACCGAGGCTGCGGCCCTCAAGCCACATGGGGCCCGCCGGGGTCTCCACCCGCTCGGATAAGGCGCCGTCTTCCCGGCGCAACTGCTCCAAGGCCCGGTCGAAGACCACCGAGGCGGCGCCGAGGCCGGCGCGGAAGGCTTCCGGCGTCGCGCCATGGACATCCACCGGCAGGGCGCGGCCGCTCCAGGCCATGAAGGCGGGCGCGCCGGCGGTGAGGAGGGTGCGCGCGGCATGGGCTTCGGCCCGTGCCCGGGCGGCGGCGGCGCCGGCATCGCGGGCCTCGGCCTCGGCCTTGTCCATGCGCGCGCCGAGATCGGCCGCCACCCGGCGGGATCTCAGGGCAACGAGGCCGGCAACGGCGCAAGCCGACAAGGCGATAACCGGCCAAAGCGCCTCGGCCGCGCCCATGGCGATGCTCCAGCCGTCGGCGGCGGCCGGGGTGCCGGCGAGGGCGGTGGTGGCGAGGAGGAAGGAGCCGAACAGTGCGGTCCGGGTGCCGACGCAGAAATTCGCGCATCCCGTCGCCGGGGCTGGCTGCTGCCTGCGCCCGCGCGCCGGCCGCCGCGCGCCGCTCCTCCGGATGCGCTCCGCCATTCGCCCCGGTGTCCTTCCCCTGCTCTGCGGCTGCCGCAGCCTCTCTGCGGCGCACCGCGAATCACTTGCGAAGGATAACGGAGCGTTTACCAGCATTGAAAGGGCCGACCGCGGCCGGCCCACAGCCGGCAAATGGCTTTGCCGCTTCTAGACGTAGGCGACAGCCTCGATGCGCCAGCCGTCCGGGTCCATCAGGAACGCGGCGTAATAGCCGGGGCCATATTGAGGCCGCAGGCCCGGCGCGCCGTAATCCGTACCTCCCGTGGCGATACCGGCCGCATGGAAGGCCTCCACCGCCGCCCGATCCGCCGCGCAGAAAGCGATGTGGGTGCCCGGTGGCGGCGTCACCGGCCCATCGCGCAACTGCACCCAGAAGGGCGCGGCGCCCGGCACGCCCTCCGGGGCCGGCAGGGTGCCCGGCGGCCCCCAGCAGGCGGACGCCCCCTCCGGTTCGTCATAATCCGCCACCCGCACGAGGCCGAGAGGGGCCAGCACCGCATCGTAGAAGCGCCTCGCGCGGGCAAGGTCCACGGTGGTGACGGACAGATGCTCGATGATGGGGCGGATCGGCGTGAACGTCATGGGTCAGTTCCCTGTGTGCGCACGGGCACGCGGGTGCGCGGCGCGCCAGGCATTCATGAGGGCCGCCGCATCCACCTGGGTATAGATCTGGGTCGTGGAGAGCGAGGCGTGGCCGAGCAGTTCCTGGATCGCGCGCAGGTCGCCGCCGCGCGAGAGCAGATGGGTGGCGAAGGAGTGGCGCAGCGCATGGGGCGTCGCGCTGTCGGGCAGGCCCAGCGCACCGCGCATCCGCTCCACGGCCAATTGCACGATGCGCGGCGAGAGCGGCCCGCCCCGGGTGCCCCGGAACAGCGGCTCGTCCGGCGCCAGCGCATGGGGGCAGAGCGCGCGATAGGCCGCGACCGCCGCGAGGACCGGGGCGATCAGCGGCACCATGCGTGTCTTGTTGCCCTTGCCGGTCACCGTGATCTGCGTCGTGCCCGGCGAGAGCACGCCCGCCGTGAGGCCCAGCGCCTCGGAGATGCGCAGTCCGGCGCCG
>JAYSCE010000570.1:0-2637 GCA_041915035.1 Xanthobacter sp. | reverse complement strand
GCTGCGGCAGAACGGGATTTGCCCGGGGCTGCCGCGGGCCTCGTCCTTATACAGCATCACCCGCTGCGTGGCGCACTGTGCAAGATCAACTCGTTGCCCTGCGCCCTCCCGGGTCCCCCCGCGGAGCCGACCATGACGATCGATCGCAAGAAGACCTTCGCGCCGGAAGAGATCACCGCGCACCTCGCCGCCGAGCTGCCCCATTGGCGCTACGAGGACGGCTGGATCAAGCGCATGTACAAGACCAACAGCTGGAAGGGCACGCTGATGGTCATCAACACCGTCGGCCATCTGGCCGAGGCGGCTTGGCACCACCCCGACCTCACCGCCTCCTATGCCTGGGTGGAGGTGCGGCTCCAGTCCCACGACGCCAAGGGCATCACCGTCCGTGATCTCGCACTGGCGAAGAAGATCGAGGAGGTGGTGCAGTGGCAGCCCGGTGCCGGAGAGGATGCGCCGCTGGAAGGCACGCCGCAGCACGATCTGCGCTTTTCCTACATCAAGTACGACTGATCTCGGCGCGCTCCTTGCTTCGTCGAGGGGATGGAGGAGCGTGTGTCCACAATCGCCGCAGACGCTGTCGGCATCGAAGCACCGTCCGACGACGCGGCCTCCGTTGCTGCGCCGGTGCTAGATTTCTCGGGCGCCGTCCGCTTCGATCCCGCGCGGGTCATCGCAGCAGAGGCGGATGACGCGGATGGCTCTCCCGCCTCCACGACATGTGCCGCCGTCCTGACGCAGCATTCATTCGGCGATGTGGCCCGCTTTTTCCCGGATCGGGCGGCAGCCTGGCGTGTCGCGGTCGAGACGATCCGCACCCATCATCGCACGGCGGGACGACCCAAGCGGCGGGAGATCATCGTGGTCTCTAACGATCCGCAGCTTCCCCCCGCGCTCGCGCAGGATGCGAGCGTGCGGCGCATCCCGGAGGACGAAGCGGCCATCGAGGCCGCCATGGGGCCGAACGTGGCGGCGCTGCTGCTCGCGCCCGCCGCCATCGACGCCGGCCTGCGCTTCCTGCCGGGCTCCGTCCTCGCCACCGCGCGGCAGGCGGCGGACGAGTATGGCGTGGTGCTCCTGTTCGATGAGACCGACGCCGGCCTCGGGCGCACCGGCATGGCTTTCGCCCACGAGTGGCGCGGCCTGGCGCCGGACCTGATGGTGATCGACGATCTGCCGGGTGGGGCCGAAGGTGGGCAGGGGGCTTCGGCATTGGTGCTCGGCACGCGTCTCGCCCGCAGCCTGCCTTCCGGCCTTCCGCTGCTGGACGAGGAAGCAGCCGCCGGCCTGCTGTCTGTGCTCTCGGCCGCCTTCGCTCCGGGCTTTGAGACGCGCGTGCAGGAACTTGGTTGGAAACTGGAGGACCGGCTCGCCACCCAGCGCTGGCGCCGGCCGGACCTGTTCACCGACACCACGGGCACCGGCCTCGTTCAGGGGCTGGTCTGCGCAGGGCCCGCCGCGCCTCTGGCGGAGGCTCTGGCGGGGCAGGGGCTTCTCGCGCGGCCGCTCGGCAACGTGCTTGCGATACTGCCGCCGCTGACCGCCACCGCGGCGGAGATTGAAGCGGCGGGCGATATCCTCGATGCGGTGGTGGCGCCGATCCCGCCCGCCTGACCGACGTCAGGCGAGGATGCGCCCCGCCAGCGTGTCGCGGACGGCGGACAGACGCGCGGGATCGAGGGCACTGGTCCGCCCCTCAGCGCAGAGCGCGCCGCGGAAACCCAGATAATGCGGCCGCAGGGCCGCCAGCGGCGCGATATCCGCCATCTTCAGCGAGCCGGCGAGGCCGGTCAGCAGCCCTTCGGCCCGCGCGGCTGCGACAAAACGGGCGAGGGTCTCCGGCGGCAGGTGAGCCAGTAGCCCACCGGCTGTCTTGTCCGCCGTGTCCAGCATCACCCCATGGAAGCCGGCTGCGGCGAACAGCGGCACGGCGGCGAGGTCCGGCGCCTGATCTGCGAAAAGGACAGCGATCAGCCGGGTTTCGCGGGCGAGGGGCCGGAGCGTTTCGAGCACCGGCGCAAGGGCCGAGCCATCGCTGAGTACAAAGCCGATCTTCACCAGCGGCACGCCGCTGGCGGCGGTGCGTTCGGCGGCGACGCGCAGCAGATCCGGCTCCAGCGGGTGGTCGCCCACCGTGGCGCTGAGGCTGCCAGGTGCGCCTGCCGCGCGCCACAGGGCCACGGCCTCCACCAACGCCTGCGGCGCCCAGGCGCCCAGCGCGCCCTCGGCGGGGTTCTTGAGATCCAGAATATCGACGCCGGCGGCGAGCGCCGTACGCATCTCCTCGAGGGTCGCTACCGATGCAAGGAGGCCCGGCCGGGCGGGAACGTGCGCCGTCATGAGGCCGCCCGCGCCCGGTGGTCGGCGATGGTCTCGCACAGCCAGTCCCATGCCTCCCGCTCGGCCGGGCCAGCGGTCTTGTCGATGGCGATGGACAGATAGTTCATCTCCCGGTCCACCCGGTCCGGGTCCATCATGTGCAGGCGCGAGACAAGGATGGCGCCTTCCAGCACCGCCGCCACGGCCCGGTTCAGGCCGAGGAAGGGGGCGTGCGTTTCGCGGTGGATGGTGCGACAGAAGAAGCGGGGGCGGGTGGGGTCGTCCTCCATGCGCACCACCTCCACCTCGTCATGGGCG